>JALHTA010000270.1 GCA_022865545.1 Actinomycetota bacterium
ATTTAATAATTAAAAGTTTTTTTCAGGAAAATAATGATTTTCTATACATCCTGCCATCTACTACAATAATAGAAATTTGTTATCTAGTCAGAACCAGGCTGTCCCCGCATTTGGAAATAAAATTTCTTGAGGAGATCAATCAGAACTTTAATCTAGAGCCCATAAAGGATGTAGACATTTTACGCATTATAGAGATATTGAAAAAGTATGATACCCTTGATATTGGTTATGTAGATGCTTCTATCGTTGCCATAGCTGAGCGGCTTAAACTAAATAAAATCCTAACCCTTGATAGGAAGCATTTTGGAGCACTTGTCCCAAAGGGATTTGACTATTTTGATATACTTATTTAAAAAGTGGTGAAGTTTTTGAGTGAAATATGAGAGGATTTTCGCTTGATATAAAATATTTATAAGAACCTACTCACTTTCTGTTTTATCAGCCCTAAGAGATGCTCTGCCAATTGTCCCTGAAAGATAAATAATTTATAAAATTAGAAAAGGAAATAAAGATTGAATGGTTATAATTTTAAATCTATTAACTCCTTAATTTAGAACCCTTCCCTTCTAATGCTACTAGTTCTAAATTATTTTGGAAGGAAACTCACTTATTGATTATTAATATTTTCTGAGTTTTCCAGCTAACTGTTGATTAAGGTCAAAAACCTTTTCACAAGTCTGGACACTTCCGGAACCATCCAGTGCAGGGGATTCAGCAAACCAGGGTCCGACAGTGGCGTTCCATTTTTTAGTCACATCAAGTTTGCCCAGTTTTTCATAAAGCCCATCCAGATCATCACATTCATAATATACAATGGAAAAATTCTTATAGATCCATATAAGCAGTTCCTTTGCCCCTGCCCCTTTTATGGAATCCAGGATCTCGGGCCAGGGTTCCCGGTGAATATCTGAATAGCTTTCAACAAACTCATCTTTGATCTCGATGACCAGGCAATATCTTTTAGTTTTCATTCTGCCTCCATATAATTTAAATTTTACTGTCAGAGCTTACTGCACCATATTTTTCTGTATTTATGATATATTTTCTAATAATTATCATAAATCACATGTATGATCATACATATAAATAATCCTTATAATCCAGTCTCTTTATTTTTTTAAGGTCGAGCCAGTAGGCGAATTCTTCCAGATATTTTCCTACATCTTCCATGACCATTGGGAAATGATGCGGAAGGCCGTTTGTCAGCAGGGTATTTGCCATGTCCATTGCCCCGATAGGCTCGCCATATAATTTAAGTTCATTTACCCAGCCCCTGCTGCCATTAAATGATTTTTTTTCTTCATCAAAAAATTTACCGGTAAAATAGTAAAAATGGCCGGATTCTTTGACAAGCCTGAATACAGTGACCACTCCCTTTTTAAATACCAGGTCGGTTATGGGACCACAGTTTTTAACACTTTCAGCATAATCAGCAAAGTAATGCTTCTCAAGCACCACTCCCCTGTCATTTGCCATCTCTATAGGGGCTGATCCGCAATGCCACAACAAGAGCGAGTCATCAGATTCATCAAATTTGGGAAGATCCATGAGTGCTGTGATCTTGCCTGTCAGGTTTCTTAAAACCAGCATAGAGACGGTTGACAATACATCAGCCTCGCATCCGGCCACGATCCCGGCGCTATTAAGTCTTGAATTAACAAGACATCCTACCATTTCTTTTGTTGGCATTAGCTTGGGCCAGCAGGAAAAAGCAACTGCTTTGTAATTTTCTTCTTTGCAGATCTTCCTTATTGCCAGGTACATCTTGATGGAGTCGACGATCTTATCTTTGGAAACCCTACTTACCCTGCAGGATTTAATATTGTCTATCTCCTGTGCAATAAGATCCGCGGGAACTTCTTCCCCCAGCTTTATTATATCTTCAACTTCATAGTCGCGCAGTACATCAACTCCCAGATTCTTATATATTTCACGCTCATTTACCATATGATTTATATGTCCATCCGCCAGTTTTCCTATCTGACCCACCCTTGCATTGCGCAAAGCCTTTATAGCCGAAAGTACCTTTATGGTTATTTCAAACCGGTTTTTAAAATATTTTCCATCGATGTCTCCGAAAAACCATTTAAACTTTTTTGGTTTTCCTAAAAAATTATGGACCACCGTACTGGTATTTTGCTCCAGGTTGACCATGGCTGCAAGCGGCATCGGACCCTCGTCCCTAAACTCCTCTATCGCCCAAAGTCCTATATGCGCCCTGGTCTTTAGTATCTCATATACCAGCGTGCCCATAATATAGGATGGGTGAAACAGAAGCACAAAATCTACTTCTTTTGCATCCATATCTTCTCTTGCAGCAATAGCCTGGGGGACTTCCTTTATGATCTCACTATAATTTATCAGTTCAAAATCCATCCTTTTGGCTATTTTTTCCATTTCCTTCTGATACTTCGTAAACAGTTCTAGTTTTTCCTCTGAAAAACCTTCCATGAACCCTGCTATGAACGCTACTTTTAATTTTTTCATTTGAGCCCTCCTTTTAAAAAGTTATTATTGATCTGTATTACCTGCTGCTGACACTGACAATCTCTAGATTAATATCTAATTTTCTTAAAGATTCAAGGTGTTCGTCCTGGATTTTTGAATCTATTATGACCACATCAAAATCAGAGACATTTGCAAATTTATAAAAACCAAATATCCCGAACTTATTGCTATCCACAACCAATATTTTTTTCCTGGCTCTTTCTAATAAAAGACTCTTGATCTTGCCTTCACTCAGGTGAGGATCAAAAATACCACCATCGCTTGATATTCCTTTGCTGGTTACAAATATTTTATCAACCTGCATATCCTTTATAACATTTTCCGCAATTTCTCCTACCGTAGAATAGGAACCTTGCCTGGCTATGCCTCCTATAGCTATTACCTCTACATTTTGATTTTTAATAAGTTCTAACTGAACGATTATATTATTGGTCAGTATTGTTAATTCTTTAAGATCGGTCTTATTTATTTCTTTTACAAGCGCAAAACTGGTTGTGCCCCCATCGATAATAATAGAATCCCCATTACTAATATATTCAACTGCTTTTTTTGCAATAGCTTTTTTCTCTTGATTATGGTTTTTGAGCCTCTTTGAAAAAGAAGACTCGCTGTGAACCAGGGATTCATTGATCCTTATGGCTCCGCCGGATGTCTTTATTAGAAGCTTCTCACTCTCCAGTTCATTAAGGTCCCTGTATATAGTCATCTCGGAAACATTAAACTTTTTTGCCAGAAATCCCACACTGAGATTTCCCCAATCATTAACGAAGTCAACTATTTTTTGTCTTCTCTCTTTGATTTTCATCTAGATCCAGATTTTATAAACTATTTAATATTATTAATCGATAAAAATTCTAATAATCCTTAAAAGATATTAGCTTACTAAATCCCGTACAATCTGGCTACATTTAAACCTAAAATATTTTCTTTATCTTCATCAGTTATCCCTGCATTCAAAATATTAACCAGATAATACCTGACGTCTATCCATGGCATATCTGTTCCAAAAAAAAGTTTTTTGGAACCCAGTTTTTCAACATATGTTTCGATAAGTTTTGGCTCAAATATATCACCGGCGAAATCTGCATAAAGATTTGGGTATTTTTCCAGTAAGTCTATAACTTTATAAAGATAGTCCCCCCTGCCTCCTGCATGTGCCAATGTCAGTTTCAGGTCAGGATGTCTTCTTATGATCTCCTCAAAATTAAAAGGATCTGAAAACTTTTGGGCCTTATTCGGGACATTTGGATTCCAGCTATGTGTTAAAACCGGGATCTGCCTTTCTTCGGCAAGCGCCCAAAACTTTTTATACCTTATATCAGCAGGATAACAATTATGCCAGGAAGGATGGATCTTTATCCCTATAATATTTTTCTCTTTGTAAAATTCATCTATTATTTTTAAAGATTCATCTTCAAAATTGGGATTAAAAACCAGAAGCCCATATAAAAAATCTTTATATAGCGTAAGTAGCTCAAATAACTTTTTATTCCCATATTCTACCGTGGATAGACTGCCATGATGTGAGACAATTGCCTTTTTTACTCCAAATTCCTCCAGGGTTGAGATTATATTGCTATCACTTGCATCCGGCATATTCAGATTGGATAAATGCCCAAGGTGTAGATGCGAATCGATGACTTTTATATTTTTTAATTGTTTTTTTATTTCATTCACTATTTTTAAATCTTTATTTCCTTAAATATATTTTGAATATTTAAATTTGAGATTTTTTCTTTATTTTCTCTTGAAATTGATGAATTGATCAATCTTCCAATTGATAGGTGCGGTTCATAATAGGGAAAATAAGAATCAAACAGAAGCTTCTCCGGGCCGCCAATATTGACTAAGTCCTCGATCTGATCCATAGCCAGAAGATTATGAGTATTTAAATATATATTCTGGCTATTATTTAGGAGGGAAAATAAAAAACTATTATACATGAGCTCCTTTGAAGCGCCGCCATCAATAATGATGGGAATATCCTTATATTTACCGGCGATTTCCAGTATTTTTTCCCACTCAATATTTTTATTACCCGTTATGTCTATTTCATCAAGGCTTATCATTACCGGGAAACTATAATGATTTAAAACCTCATAGAATTTTCCAAAGCCTATAATTTCAAACGGATATTTATGGGATCTGGGGAATAATCTCAAGATCCTAAAACCCTGATCATAGCGGGACAAGAGCCCTTTTTCAAAACTTCCAGGTTCGTAGAAATAATCCTGCTCCATTACCATCGTCCCATCCAGATCAAAATCCATGATGTCATTATTTGACAATAGCCCGGACACAATGTCATTTCCAATTCTGGGATTATAGAAATAAGAAATAAAATGAGTGATAAGGGTGCCTATTATATTAAACTTATCTTTTCTTTTCTCTAATATTTTAGCTAACCGGGTATCAGGAATACTAAATTTCTTTGAAAGATAATTTTCTCCTATCCAGAAATTTATATCATAAAATTTAATACCGGTTTTTAAATCAACTGTAAGTCCCATGGAATAACTTTCCCCTATGCCCTGAGCAATTGCTCTCTCCTGATCCTGATCGAATCTATAAGTATCGCTGCGATTAAGATAATGCCCTGGAAAGCCTCACGCCAGTCTATCGGTACATTTGCAAGTGCCAGTCCATTAGATATTGAGCCAAGTATCAGGGTAGCAACAAGTACACCCACAAGGGTTCCCCTGCCGCCAGCCAGGGATATTCCAGCTAAAACACAGATGGTCAAAATTTTAAATTCAATTCCGAAACCAAATTCACCCTGTGCAAAAGCAAGCTGACTGGCCATGACTATTCCTCCCATAGCTGCAGTTACTCCACAGATCACAAAGGTTAAAAAGGTTGTTTTCTTAATTGAGACTCCTGCAAGCCTTGCGGCTTCTTTATTTGCCCCTACCTGGTATATATCCCTGCCGAATTTTGTAAAACGCAGGATAAGATATACGACTGCAAGCAGTACAATAAAATAGACCATAGTATTTGGAATATTCCCAAACAAATATCCCCTTCCCAGAGATATAAAAGGTTTATAGTATATCCTTGCAGTTTCAGTTGCAAATAGATACGCAAAACCCCTGAATACTGCAAGTGTTCCAAGGGTTGAGATTATTGAGTTTATTCCCACTACTGTTACTAAAAATCCATTAGTAGCTCCAATTACCGCTCCAGCAGCAAGAGCCGCAATAATTATTACCACCATGGGAATATCCAGTCCCTCAATATTGTATAGCTTGGCACATATAATAGCTGCTACTCCTATAGTCGAACCAACTGATAGATCAAAATTACCTGTAAGCATCACTGTTGTGAGCCCCACTGCCAGAATCCCCGTAATAGTCAGATTTGCAAAGATACTCTTAATATTTGCAAGACTTATATATAGGGGATTTATTGAAGCAAAAAGAATTATCATGACTGCATATACAATGATCAGTGTGGGAGTCATAGAATTTTTGTTAAAAACATTTATAATGGAAAGAAAATTTTTTGTTTTTTTATCTACCATATTTACCTCAATTTATCTAAATTTATTTATATTCTAGTGCATGGCTGCTCTTTTGTTTCTTACCTCGTAAGCTGCAACAATAATTATCAGAGCCAATCCCTGAAATAGTTGTATAAAATAAGAAGATACATTCAGCACTGATAAGCCATTAAATATAATCGTTACAATAAGTACTCCTATTGTAGTTCCCCAAACACTCCCGGAACCTCCCATAAGGGATATTCCTCCAAGAAGTACTGCTGAGAGCACCGGCAGGGGGAGTTTTGCTCCATGATAAGACATTCCGACTCCGGTCAGGGCTACAATGATTATTGATGCTATTCCTGTAGCAAATCCCATGAATACATACAGAAGGATCTTTACTTTCTTTACCTTGATCCCTGATAGCTTTGCAGCTGTAGGATTAGCCCCAATAAGATATATCGTTCTTCCCACTTTTGTTTTTGAGAGTATAAACCAGTAAATCGCTATTAGCACTATTAGTACGATCAAAGGATATGGGATCCCGAATATTGTCTTTGTGGCAAAAAAGTATAGCTCATCAGTCAGCATAAGGATGGAATAAGTCTCAGCATAAGTATTTGCGAATACCAGTGCCAGAGCCTGAAGTATTGCCATCATACCCAGAGTCAGTATTATGGGCATAAGGTCACATGTTTCGAACAGCAGCCCATTTATAAAACCAATGACCCCTGCTATCACTACTCCTATAATGAGAACCACCCATAGATCCATCCCGACATTTGAATAGAGAAGAGCCATAATACCTGATGTCATGGATATTGAAGAGCCAAATGATATATCCAGTCCCCTCGCTATCATAAGAGGTGTAAGACCTAATGCCAGGACCCCTGTTAAAACCATATTTTTAAGCATAGTAGAAATATTAGCATATGCAATAAATTGCCTGTTTACTATCGAGAAGAAAGCAACTAATGTTATGAGAATTATAAGGAGTATTATTGTGTCTGTGAGCTTGAAGCTTTTCTTTTTAGTTTTTAAATCCTGCATCACTGATACCTTTCTAAAAATTTTAAGCTGATGCTAAATGCATAAGTTCTTCTTGGTTTGTTTCACTTGTTTTAAACTGACCGACAATTGCGCCGTCCCTCATCACATAGACCCTGTCAGATATTGACATGATCTCCGGAAGCTCACTTGAGACTATCAAGACTCCGACTCCGTTTTCACAGAGATCCTCCGCAATCTTATATATTTCCGCTTTTGAGCCTACATCAATACCTCTTGTCGGCTCATTCATGAGCAGTATTTTGGAGTCTTTCTCGAGCCATTTTGCAACAACTACTTTCTGTTGATTACCTCCTGAAAGATTCTCAACCAGAGTATCAAGTCCAGGGGCTTTAATATTAAGCATATCAAACCATTTTTTAGCACGCTCATTTTCAATTTTTTTGTTCAGGATAAATCCATTTCCTTGTTCTTCGATATTTGAGGATGTAATATTTTGGGCCACACTCATTACCATGGCAACACCTTCTTCTTTTCTATCAAGCGGCACATACCCCATTCCATTTTTTTTAGCTTTATTGGGATGATCTATATTTACTTTTATGCCATTTATGCATACTTCTCCAGAAGTTGCTTTTTTATCTCCAAAAATTACCGAGAACAGATTATGCATACCTGCGCCTAAAAGTCCAAAAAATGCCACGATCTCACCCTCTTTTACATAACAGGAAACATCTTTTATTCTATTTAAATATTTAAGGTTTTTAACTTCCAGCAATACTTTTCCCTTTTTGATATCCCTTTTAGGATAGAGATCCGATAACTTTCTGCCTACTATCATGGAGACAAGTTCAGATTTATTTGTTTTTGATGTTACTCTGTCTCCTACCTTCTTGCCATCTCTTAAGACTATAACCCTATCGGTTATTTTAAATATTTCATCCATCCTGTGAGTAATATATACAATAGCCACTCCCTCATCTCTTAGCTTTCTAATGATCTTATAGAGATTATCTACATCTTTTCTATCCAATGCTGAGGTCGGTTCGTCCATAATAAGTATTTTAACGTTCCCGTGTATGGCTTTTGCGATCTCAACTAATTGCTTTTCAGCAACTTTCAGATTTTCCATGAGGCTGAAAGGTTTTATATCTGAATCAAATCTTGCCATTATTTGTTTTGTCTTTTGGCTCATTTTCCTCCATGATATAAGACCTGCTCTATTAGTTATGGATTCGCCCGCAAAAATATTTTCAGCCACAGTTAAAGGCTCAAATGAAGTAAGCTCCTGATAGATAACCTTAATTCCAGCTTCCAGGCTTTCGCGGGGATTTGCAAAAACTCTATCCTCTTCATCTATCTGTATCTGACCCTCTTCTAAACTATAAGCACCAGCTAAGATCTTCATAAGAGTGGACTTTCCTGCTCCATTTTCTCCAAGAAGTCCCAGTATTTCTCCTTTTCTTAGATCAATGCTTACTTTGTCCAGTGCTTTGACTCCGGGAAAATTTTTTGTGATTCCCCTCATCTTTAAAACTATATTATTCTCTGGCATTATTGCCTCTCTTTTTTGAATATAAATTAAGATTTAGTTTACTTTTTTATTGGAGGGCGGCGGACCGCCCTCCAATAGTATAACTACTTTTTCCCTCTGTTTAAGTACTCCAAAGCAACATTCGATTAATTATAATACTCGTCAATATTATCAGTTGTGATTATAACATTATCTACAAACATATATGCCGGAACTGGATTTCCATACATATATGCAAGTGCTGCCGGTACCAGGTATTCACCATATTTTTCCGGGAAATATGCACTATCACCATCAATAACACCTTCTCTGACAAGTTCTATACCCAGATCATCAAGACCCTGTGACATTATCATCCATTTGTCAGGATCCCATCTTCCAGCTATGTCAGCAGCAGCCTGAACGCCTGCAGCAGTCTGGTCATTTAAACAAAATACCATTATATTTTCATCTTCAGGATATGCTGCCAGTATATCTGCCATTGCAGCTGTAGCTTCATCAGTCGTGCTTCCTGCGTCAACAGTCACTGCTTTAGCTCCTTCAACAGTGTCATCTCCTTCATCGCCGAATCTTTCCTTAAATACATCTCTTGAACCATGGATCCTCAGAGCTACGGTGTCACCAATAACCGGATTCCACAGGAAAAATACGCGATCAACATTTTCCCAGCCGCCATATACGGCATCGATCTGGTCCGCTGCCCAATTACCGGTCAGGACTGATGTACCATAATTGTCTACTCCCATGAACGGAAAGCCAGGAACTGGAACATCTATGGCTATGACATATATTCCGAGCTCTTGCGCTCTTCTTCCGATCTGGGCATTGACCTGTGCATCCAGCTGGAATTCCAGGAAGACTTCCGGATTTTTATTAAAGATAATGTCTGCATTCTGGATTCCAAGAGCAGCATCTGCAGCATTGTCAAGTACAGTTAAATCATCTGCTGAACCGCCAGCAAGTCCCCATTCTTCTATGATATTATTCTCCACAGAGGTGCAGAATGGAAATGATTTAATGATGTTTGCAAAAGCTAAGGTGTGCCCTGCTGCAGGATCGCCATCATAGACTCCGGCATTTGCCATTTCCCTGAGAGCTTCATAAGTAAAAGGTGATTCTGCCGCTTCAACTTCTACAGTCTCTACAACAGTCTCTACAACAGTCTCTACAACGGTTTCAGTAACTGTTTCAGTTGCTCCCTGACATGCAGGGAGGATACTTAATGCAGCTACCAGTATTACTGCCATCCCAATAAGAGTTATTAATTTTACCTTTTTCATTTTTCCTCCTTGTTAGTTTCTTGCGAAACTTTTCTCAATTGACAATGATCATCGACTGAATTATTGATTTTTCACACCCCCCTCCAAAGGTATTACTATATTATTATAAATTAATTTTTTATTAATTAAATTTAACTTGACAAAGTAATATTTTTTATTAAATAAAATTTATAAAATATTATCCTTATCTACCTATGCTCATATTCTTAAAATAAACAAAATTCTATGGTCATTCAATTTATCTTCCGGTCAATATAGCTTCTACCCGCTTACTGCCTCTATTATGTCCGGCATATCTTTATAATTACCTTCTACTGTAAGCTTGTATATATCATCCAGAATGGCCATAATATTTGATCTCACTTTCCTTTTTAAAATAATCTATTAATTAGTTGACCCATTAGATACTTTCCACGGTTTATTGGTTGAGTATTTTTTTTAATATTTACCATATTTATTTATCGTATTTAGATATGCTAATACATTTTCATGGGATATATAATTTACTATTGAATGTGACGAGTCGATAGTTTTTGAATTTACCATTAATTTTTATCCTTTTTCTGATGAAGGAAAAATGTATTATTTGAATTATATGCAATATTTTTCATTATTGCAATAAAAATGTTAATTTTTAACAAAAATACTTTAAACATTAACAATCCCTATTCAAACTACTACTAAATTATTAAAATATACATTTAGAAAATTTAATTTAAATGAATTATTAGGATTGTATTACCAATCATCCCCAATAATATCTTTATGAGCAGCCGCTACGATTTTATCTATTTCTTTTTCTTTATCTGCCGGCAGTCGATAGTGGTCCTCATTGTCTATAATATCTTTATATTTTTTATTTGCCCTTTCAAAAATACTACCAGTGCTCTTTTTACTTTTAGTATCAAAAACCTCTTCCAGGATCTCTAACCTCATAGTATCCCTAAAATGATCCAGTGTATGCATTGAGGCCATAAAATTACCCCCGGGCCCGATTTCCTTTATGCTATCAAGTAATCTGCTATTAAGATCATCCGTGTCAAATCCCTCGTACAGCTTATGAAGAGCCTTTATCATTTCAATTTCTGTCAGTGCCAATTCCGGGCTGAATATCATTCCCTGATCGTATAATCCAATAACATAATTAAACTTTTTAACAAAAAATGCGCCCAATACTTTTAGCACTCTTTCCATCAGTAATTCGCTGCCTAACAGTTTTGAATCCGAAGAATAAATTCCAAATCCATAATCCAGCCCATACATCTCTTCATAAAGCTGGGACAGGACCATGTCAACTTTTATTGCATCCATCACATTAAATTTTATGCCCCTTCCACTCATATCCATAAAGGAGGCCATAGATCCTCCGCCGACCATCGCATGGGGTGAAATACACCTTAATGCTGTCATTGTAGCAATAATCTCTGCATTGGTTACGGCTGCAGCCCCTGCTATAGTGACCGGAACCCCGGCACCCAGGATAGGCATCGGGATCATGGTAGCTGGAAGCCCGTTTTTTGCCA
>JALHTA010000271.1 GCA_022865545.1 Actinomycetota bacterium
TATTGTTCCTGTGCCACTAAAATAAATATTGGGTTTTAAATACAGAAGAGGTCTCACACCTGTTTCAGTTTCCGATTTACCCCTTGCTAGATTACAAGAACCGTTAATAGAACTTACATAATATAACATGTCAAAAAACTTACTTCTAGTCCAGTAAATATAAGGGTTAGAGCTATATACAGCTATTCTTTTAGTATCACTAAAGATAGTGGAATTAAAAGGACTGCTAGTTAAAAGAGGGTGATCAGGTATAAAAATATAATCATTGGTTATTTCACTTTCCCCAATATTATTAGCAGTTGAAATTTCAGTTCTTTTAATATATTTATTATCTTCTCCAATTCCATTGTAAAAATTACCATTTAACCAGGTCCTTAATTCTGATGATTCCCAATAATTATATGGCAGGTCAAATCTTCGTGTTGTAATTATTTCTTCTGATATCAATAATACCCCTTTAGTACCATCATCCTGTCTTAATACCCGCCAGATAATATCGCTACCATTATACTGTCCAAATTTAACATAGCTATCTGATAAAACTCCTGCACCCTTATAAAGATTTAAACTAGTACCAGAAATTGCAGGATCAGCATTTATAACAGTTGCTGGAATCATTGTAAGGATAAATACAATGATAATTGATAGAAAAAATATTTTACTTTTCAATTTGCTCTCCTCTTTAAAAGTTTCTTATATAAAAAAATAACTAGCAATAAACCAGTTATAATTAATTCTTATTTCTTCATTTAACCCTACAATTTTAATGATTTTAAAATTTATTAAGGTACTATAATATAATCATTATAAAACTATAATAATTAAAAGAGAACACTTTATTCTAGTTTAGGTATTGTTTTCAATTCCTCAATAATACTCCAAAAATAGTTTAAACAAATCATGTGAAATATTTATTCCTAAATAATTTCCCTTACATTAAGAATTTCCTTTAAAATTTGGTTCGAAATTTCAATACTTGGGGCTACCCATACCTTCTAATCAAAATAATAAGACCCCTGATTAAAGAGGTCTTATTTATTGAATTAGTTTTATTACCTATTGGACTATTAGGGTTTACCTATTAAAAACTCCTGTATTGGATCTTCCGGGTCAAAGCGGAAAGTCTTAACATTATACATACCATCAGGCAGATCTACGATAAGGTTAGGATCATCAAGCGGTATATCTACTTCATATACCATATTGCCTTCCATATCAAATATCTGCACCCAGTTATTGTCTTTGTATGGGTACCAGAATATAAACTGGAAGTTATTGTCTTCATTTACCCATACCTGCCAGCAGGTCATGGGCATGGTGCGAACCCAGAGTGGCTCCTCTACTATTACTTTTTCTGCTGCTGAAGATGGGTTGGTAATAATATATGGATCAGATGATGAGCCGGAACCTGAAAACCAAAGACCAGGAATAAGATAAAGCATTGGTCTTACACCTATTGTGGGGGGATTTGAGGTATAGGAAACATTTGTACCGCCAAAAAGATCACCGTCAAATGAAACGTACCGTTCATTATAACTAACAGGCTCCCAAGATTTAATATTTGTTAAAGTCCAGTAGTCAGTTGCACTGCTATTATAAGAAGCTACTCTTTTTTCATCATTATCTTCAGCCCAATTAAAAGGGCTATCCCGCATATCATCAATACTTGGTAAAAAAATTTTATCATCTGTATCGCCATCAACTGTTGAAACAGTAACTGTTTTTATATAAATTTTATCTGTTCCCAAGTTATCATAAAATGTGCTGTTTAAATAATCCCTTATATCTGAATCAGCCCAAACAGTCCAGGGAGCTCCATCGTCATATATCCTGCTTTCAAGAATAACATCTGATAACAGCCATACTCCATTTGTTCCATCATCCCGCCTAAGTACCCTCCATAGTACATCTTGATCTCCAAACTGGCCAAATTTAACATAACTGTCAGAAGCA
>JALHTA010000272.1 GCA_022865545.1 Actinomycetota bacterium
CAAAGCAATGTTTACTAAAGGAAAATGCCAAAAGCCATATTGGTTCCCTGTATCTTGCAGATATTGGAATACCTGGAGCATTATACAAAGAGCTTGGTCTTGATATTGAGAATATCTTTCAACATGGAAGTATTATTAAATTGCTTTCTGGATGAATGGACTATAAATAAAAATAAGCAAATGAATAACAAACTAATAGAAAAATTTGCAGAAAATTTTTTCAACACGTTTTATAGTGGTTGCTGGAATGGTGAAATTCAATATTCAATTTCGGATTTATCTGCTCAAGAATCCTATATTGTCCAGGACAGGGTTGCTAAAATGAGGGTATCAAGAGGCGAGCGTGCAATAGGATATAAAGTGGGCTGCACTAGTCGTGCTATTCAGTCTCAATTTGGATTGAATGAACCAATTTTCGGCAGATTATTTTGGCCGCATATTTTTGATGATGGAAAAGAACTTAATTGGAAAAGATATACCAATTGTGCGATAGAGCCGGAAATGGTTTTTAAAATAGGTAAGGACTTAAAAGGGGAAAATCTACCTGATGAAGTTTTAATAAATGCTATCGAATATGTTAGCCCTGGAATCGAAATCCACAATTTTAAATTTTGGAATACGCCACCAACACTACAGGAATTGATCTGCTCAAATGGTATTCATGCTGGATTGATTGTGGGCGATAGTAAGAGCTCTCCAGGCAAACTATCATTTGAATCGGAATGTTTCAAAGTTTTTAAAGATGATAAAATAATTACAAAAGCAATTGCGTCTGAGATCATGGGAGGGCCCTTGCATTCACTGAGATGGTTGATAGGAAAATTAGCGAAACGAAATGAGATATTAGAAGCCGGAAGTTTTATTATTCCTGGTTCACCAGTTGAGCTTATTAATATTTGTGAAGAGACAAAACTAACAATCTTCATTGACAAAGTCGGAAAAGCTGTTGCTTATTTTAAATCTTGATCAGGAAGTCTTAATTACTAGGAACTTAGGAATTAGAAATACTTAAGAAATTAAAAAAGTAAATTTTGTTCACCTGATTAACACTTCTATTTCAAAGGACAATTATCCTTAAAGAATTATTGTTAAATTGAATAGAATTAATATAGTTAAAATGATTATTTAGAGAGAATTCTGAATGGAAAGACACTTACTGAAGTTGCAGAGAAAGCGAAAATATCTTTACTTCCTCCTATAAATCCACTAACATCAATTATATAAGATTTTGAATGGCCTTTTATTTTCTTCCAGTCTTTAGACTAATTCTTAATTTAAATAACACGCTATTGTCTTATTTTTTTTCAAAGAACTATATACTTTGAGTTTCAAACACGACTTTTTAATAGTTCAAATTATATTAATACATTAAATCATCTGCTGTTTAAAAATGAAAAAAATTAAAATCGGTTTATTAAACAAAAAAAGAGGAAATTTTAAAATACAAGAAAAATTTGTTGGCACAGATAATGTAATTGACGAAACACCCAAAGAAGTTGCTCATCACCGGCAAGCATTAATTGATGCCGGTTACGAAGTATGCACCATCAGCTATGGTAAATATTTTATTAAAGATTTAGAGGATAATAAGGTTGATTTAGTATTTAATGTTTCAAGTATGGCAGAAGCTGCTATATTAGAAGACCTTGAAATACCTTTTGTGGGATCGGATACTGCTACAATTGCTATTGCGGTAGATAAGTCATTATCAAAAATGATATGGAAAAGCAAAGGATTGCAGACATCTCCTTTCCGAGTTGCAGAATCTGTAGAGGATTGTTCCGTATTTAAAGAGAGTCCACCCTTTGATTATCCTTTATTTATTAAACCTGTCGCAGGCAGAGGAAGTGCTGGAATTGATGACAACTCTATTGTTAAAAATTACAGACAACTCATAAAAGGTGTTGAAGAAAGATTAAATACAATAAAGCAGCCTGTTCTAATTGAAAAATTTTTACAGGGAACAGAAATTTCTTTTGGTCTGATAGGCAATGAAAATGATATTAGGGTACTTCCACCACTTGAAATTTCTTTTAATGGAACTGGAAGTTTTTTAACATTTGATAAAAAAGAAATCGATGATGATACTTTCTATTGCCCGGCCCGGTTAAATGATGAAGATACCTGCAAGATCAAGGAATTTGTAAAAAAAGCTTATCAAGTTATTGGCTTTAAAGATTATGGACGAGTCGATACTGTATTGACCAAGGAAGGTCCCTATCTTATAGAAATTAATTCTTTTGCGGGATTAATGTGTACACCAAAAGAAAAACCACATAGCTATATTGGATTCATGGCTGTTGCAGATAATATGAGTTCTTCAGATTTAATCGATGAAATTATAAAAGCAGCTTTAAAAAGATATAAAATGATTTAATGTCCAGACTAGAAATAAACATAAATAAAATAAAGCATAATGCCAGAACATTGAAAAAGGAATTTGCAAAGAAAGGCATTACCATTGCTGCCGTAATAAAGGGGGTAGCAGGTTCTCCTGAAATTGCAAATGCAATACTTGAGTGTGGGATCAATACTATAGCAGTTTCCAGGGTCCAGGACATTAAAAAAATGAAAGAATTTGGTGTAAAGGCAGAGTTTTTACTTACGCGCTTGTCTATGCACTCAGAAGTTGCCGATGTTGTTAAATATGCAGATATAAGCTTAAACTCTGAAATATCAACAATTAAATTATTATCTGAACATTCCCTAAAACAGAATAAAAGACATAAAGTAGTGTTGATGCTGGAACTGGGTGATTTAAGAGAAGGCATTCTGCCTGAAGATATAGACACCATTATTGAACAAGCAATACCTCTTAAGGGTATTGAATTATATGGGATAGGTGTAAATCTTGTTTGCTTTGGAGGTATTGAACCATCAGAAAAAAATATGACCGAATTATCTCAAATAGTGGATCATATTCAAGAAAAATACCATGTAAAGATAAAGATGGTTTCAGGTGGAAATTCAGCAAATTACAAATGGCTTTCCCAAACAGATAATACTGGAAATATCAACAATTTAAGAATTGGTGAAGCTATTTTATTAGGTAGGGAACCTATGCATAAAAATAGGATACCGGATCTATATATTGATGCGTTTACCTTGATATGTGAAGTAATAGAAAGCAAATTAAAACCTTCGCTGCCATATGGTAATAAATGTCAGAATACATTTGGAGACAAACCTGAATTTACAAATATAGGAGCTATTAACCGTGTAATTGTCGGTATCGGAGAACAAGATGTTGATACAAAAGCTATAAAGCCAAGAGTCAAAGCCGATATAATCGGAGCAAGTAGCGATCATCTGATCTTGCATGCAAAAGGTATTAATATTGAAGTAGGAAGTGAAATACAATTCGATATTAAATACCCTGCATTGCTTAGACTGTCAACTTCCCCTTATGTAAAAAAAGTGTTTATTTAATTTTCTTTTATTTTGTAAATTGTTAAAAAGATTAAAAGTTACTGAAATATGTGTTTCGAGATTTAAAAATATTTGATGTTACTTTCTTATATAGGTATTATAATTATAGTAAAATTGTAACAATATAAAAAAAATAATTTATTTTAGATACTGTGAAACCTTACTTATAAATGAGCGCTTAAGTAAGGAAGAGCCAAAAGCGTAATCGGCTAAATGGGCCGGTTTTTTACTTTTAGGCATGAAGGGAGATTTTTATAAAATTAGAACTGATCGTCCCAGCTACTCAAGAGAATATCCTAAATCGGAATAAGGCACTGGTGCCACCTCTGGGTTTAGCGATGGTAGCAGCATTAACCCCACCAGAAGTCGAAGTCTCATTAACTGATGAGAATGTCACAGTTATTGATTTCCAAAAAGAAATTGACTTAGTAGGGATCACAGTACTAACTAATACAGCGACACGCGCCTATAAGATTGCTGACACCTTTAGAGCGAAAGGAGTGAAAGTTATCTTAGGGGGTAGCCACCCTAGTGCTCTACCCAAAGAGGCTAGTCAACACGCAGACTCTATAGTAATAGGAGAGGCAGAGGGAATTTGGGCAAAAGTAATAGAGGATTTTAAAGCAAACAAGCTAAAAAAGATATATAGCCAGAGCGCTCAACCCAGCTTACTCAACTTACCTATCCCCCGCAGAGACTTGTTCGCCAAAGGAGCGTACTATTTCAGGAATACGATCTCAACCACTAGAGGCTGCCCATTTGCCTGCTCCTTCTGCTCAGTTACTTCATTCTTCGGTCATAGTTATCGCTGCCGCCCTGTAGAAGAAGTCCTAAAAGAGCTCGATACAATGAACCATAAGAAACTTATCTGTTTTGTTGATGACAATATCGTCGGTAAGCCCAAGTTCGCAAAAGAGCTCTTTCGCGCCCTTGTTCCATATAAACTTAAGTGGATTTCTCAAGCTTCTGTCACTATAGCAGGAGATGATGAATTGCTTGAACTAGCAGTGGCAAGTGGGTGCAAGGTCCTACTCATCGGGTTCGAGACACTGTCTCCGGCTAATCTGTCAGCCTTAGGTAAGAAGATAAATATGATAGATAAATATGAAAAGGTGATTAAAAAGATCCATTCCTACGGTATTGCAATTCATGGTTTCTTTATCCTTGGTTTGGATGAAGACGATAAAGATGTTTTCAAACGTACCGTTAGCTTTGCTCAGGAGATGAGACTAGAGAGCGCTCAATTTGCTTGGCCCGTTCCTTATCCAGGCACTGCCTTAGGTGAGTCTTTAGATAAGGCTGGACGAATAGTCACCAAAGACTGGTCACAGTATGAGACAAATGTCGTATTTGAACCAAAGCTGATGTCACAGGAGATTCTTCAATTGGGACACAAGTGGGCATGGCTCGAGTTTTATAGCCTGCTTTCTATTTGGAGAAGATTAGGGATAATAAGAGGTTATTCAGCACAACTCTGGATGTTAAATCTTTATTATCGCTTTTTCTGGCGGAGAAAATTTGAAACTAATAAAGATAGAAAAAAGCATGAGTAGCGGGAAATAGTGGTAGCCCCAAGTAACAAATTTCGAATCAGATTTTAGAGGAATTAATTAATTTAATCAACATATCATCTTAGTTTATTAATTATATATTCTGAATAATTCTATTTCTTACCCCGTATTATAGACTGTTAAACTCTTTTTATTTATAATTATTCATCATAACATTAAAAATAAGAAGTGAGGTATAAAATGGCAAAAAGGGTTTATGTAAGAGAGATATACTTTTACATTGTATGCCTTATAGCTCTTATCCTGTTTATAGTAGGAATTACAACTATTTTTGATAGTGCATTCACTTACATAAAACCTGCTGTTTATGCAACAAGAGCTAATGTGGCTCCTGCTTTTGCAGATCAGTATAAAGACTATTCAAAGGAAGAGATCAATGAACTTATTGAGGAAGAAATTCAAAGTTCCATCAATACTGAAAAGACATTTGCACTTAGAAGTTTAATAAGGGGAGGCATCTTTATCTTAATATCCATTCCTCTTTTTATTATTCACTGGCGTAAAGCTCAAGCTATGTGGCGAATGCCTGAAGTGACCTAAGGACGACAAGATAAAATAAAAATAAATAGTGTTATTATAAATCCAAGTAGAATTATTATTTTTATCCGGAGGCGTTTATGAATGTGCTTTTAATCAATGGAAGTCCAAACAAAAATGGCTGCACCTATACGGCACTTTGCGAAGTTGCAGGACAGCTGGACAAACAAGGTATTGAAACTAATATTTTTCACATTGGTAACAAACCAATTCGAGGATGCATCAACTGTGGTAAATGTGCCGAAAGTGGATACTGTACTTTCAAGGACGATTTGGTAAACGAGTGCATCGACTTTGCTAAAAAAGCAGATGGAATAGTTATCGGTTCTCCTGTTTACTATGCCGCACCCAACGGGGCACTCTGTGCGTTTTTAGATCGTATGTTTTTTAAGAAATCTACCGGGTATGCATATAAACCAGCTGCTGCTATTGTCAATTGTCGCCGAGGAGGTGCAAGTGCTGCGTTTGACAGGCTGAACAAGTACTTTACCGTTTCCAGTATGCCCATTGTCTCTTCTCAGTATTGGAACTCTACACACGGATATACACCAGAGGAGGTAAAGCAGGATTTAGAGGGTTTGCAGACAATGCGTACACTTGGTAAAAACATGGCTTGGCTATTGAAATGTATTGATGCATCAAAGGATATAGTTCCCTATCCGGAAAAGGAAAAACCAATTAAAACAAACTTTATCCGATAATATACTTTTGTCCAAAAATAACTTGAAAGCTTAGAATCAGGATAAAAAAATAAAACTATTAATTATCTGCTGTATTAAGATAGGTAGCCCA
>JALHTA010000273.1 GCA_022865545.1 Actinomycetota bacterium
AGAAAAAAGACCTTGATCAAACCATCTGCACGGGTAAAAGTGATCTTAAAACTTTCAGAGAAAACGAAAGTTAATTATATTGAGAGGATCAGGATGATAGAAAATGGGATCACTTATGTTACATTGATCTATATCTCAGATAAGTATTGTAAAGGATATATTAATGCTGATCTTGAAGCACAGAAATCCTCTATACGTATAATAGAGGAGAAGTATAATTTAAGTATTACGAAAGTCGAGAGATCCCTGGAACCTATCCCACCAGATAAATATGAATGGATAGCCGAGATACTGAAGATGGACAAAGGTGAATGGTTCCACTATATGCAATCAACGATCTATATAAACAAAAATACCCCGATCGGGTATTATAGGGATTTCTTTCCAGGTACTAAAAGCAAGTTTATTCTCAGGGGGCAACTGTAATAAATAAGTTTTAAAATCAACCAGATCTTAGTTGGAGGGTCGAAGAGATGAATAAAGTCAGGGTCATACTGGAAAAAGCACTTGAGAAGGGTAATGGGATCCTGGGTTTAAAACCGGCATGGGTAACAAGGGATTTTCTCCCTCCTGGCAGAAGACTCGGCCTAAAGGAAGAGGAGTATGCTGCTGGAGAGAGGGGATATATCTGTGAGAGGTGGTTCGCTTCAGTTACTCATGCCGAGAACCGTATAAATATCGAAGATGAGGGATACTCCTACTTAGATATCGAGGGCGAGAACATACACTTAAAAGATGCCTGTGCCGCAGCAGGCGACCTTATAATGGGAGCCGAATATGCAAAAGCCCATAAAGACCTGGATAGACTTCTGAAAATATATGACTTCAGGTGCCGTATCTTCTTTCATCTCCATCAAATGGACAAAGACGCAAAAAAAGTCGGTATGAATTCTAAAGAAGAGTCATATTACTTCCTTGAAGCAGACCCCGGTCCCCATCCGGAAACATTCTTCGGGGTACATCCCTATATTGTAGATAATAATCTACAAGAAGATATATTTCTTCCATATCTAAAGAACTGGAACGGCGACGACACTATGCTTGCCCACGCCAGAGCATATATGAATATCCCGGGCGAGGGCTTTCATCTCCCCTGCGGTATACTTCACGCCCCGGGAACGGCACTCACTATGGAACTTCAGGAATCTTCCGATATCATGTCAGTATTCCAGGCAAAGATAGGCGATCTTCCCATTGATAAAGAACTTCTTACCCGCCTCCTTCCTGAAGAAGAAGTAGCCCGGGATGCGGAGATGGCTGCACTTAATATCGTAGACTGGGAAGCTAATGGTGATCCTTATTTTTACGAAAACCATCATATTGTACCTGTTATGATAGGCGAGACCGCCTCCCCTGATGGCTGGGAGGAGTGGATCTACTATAATACAACCAGGTTTAGCGGTAAGAGGCTGACTTTAAAACCTGGCAAGAAGATAGCCTGCAAAGAAAAGGGGGTATTCAATATATTCGTATGGAAAGGGTCCGCTTCCGTAGACGGTAATGATGTAATTGCTGGAGACTTAGGACTTGACTATTGCAGGGACGAACTCCTTGTCACCCGCGAGAAAGCATTGCAGGGATTTACTATTGAAAATACAGGAAGCTGTGATCTGGTACTGTTTAAATTTTTCGGTCCTGATATCAATCTCGACATACCAATGTTACCAAAATATAAAAGATAAATAATTTTAGACCAGGGAGGATTTATGAAAAAGAAAACATCAATAGGCGGTTGGGCATATATCTGGGGAGGATATGAAGAAGGTCCCATTGAATTGGAAGAAGTCCTAAAAACACTAAAAGAGCTAAATTTTGACGGAATAGAGATGGCGGCATTTCCTCCACATCTAGAACCTAATACACCTGAGGAGGCAAGAAAGGTAAAAGCCATGCTTGATTCATATGGACTTGAAGTATCTGGCCTTGCGGCTCCATTTCCATCACCTGCGACCTCAAAAGAAGGCGAATACCTTGATGCGGTAGAAAATAATCTTGCCGTATGCAAAGTACTGGGCAGTCCTAAGCTAAGGGTCGATTCAGTGGATCCGCCCACGGGAGTACCGGGAGGCATGGATTATAATGAGTATTTTCTAAAAGTGGCTAAAGTATGGAACAAGTCAGCAGAAGCCTGTGCTAAGCAAAATATTAAACTCATATGGGAATTTGAACCGGGTTTTATGCTTAATAAACCATCAGAAGTCACAAGGATGGCATATCTTGTGGACCACCCCAATTTCTCCATACTTTTTGATTCCTGCCATGCCCATATGTGTGCAGTAGTAGGATCCCGTCAGCTGGGAGAAAAAGAAACCCTTGCCGGAGGAGTAGTACAGTTTGCCCATATGCTTACCGGAAAGATCGGCCATATACATCTTATTGACTCGGATGAGACCTTACACGGCGAGGATACCTCTACTCATGCACCGCTTGGAACAGGGGTCCTTGATTTTGACAAGATCATACCCGCCATAGCCGAAGCTGGATATGATGACCAGTGGTGGCCAATAGACCTCTGCTTCTGGCCCGAGGCGCTCAAAGTCACCCGTGATAATAAAGAATATCTTGATAAACTGATAAATAAATTCGGTTAAAAAGGAAGGGATAAAAAATGGCTTCTAAAATGAAAGCTCAAGTATTTTACGAAAAAGAGAAGATGAGCCTGGAAGAAATAGATATACCTGAACCAACTGACATAGACGTACTGGTAAAGGTAAAAAATGTAGGTATCTGCGGTTCGGACATATCCTATTACTATGGGCTAAGCCCCCTGGGAACTCCGGATGGCAAGGGACCCCTGGTCCTGGGCCATGAGTTTACAGGAGAGGTAGTAAAAGTTGGAAAGGTCCCGGCTGAACTGGGACTGTTTTCAGAGGGTGACCGGGTAGTGGTAAATCCGGTGCAGAACTGTAATGCCTGCTACTCCTGTAGTGCCGGGAATACCAATCTCTGTAATAATATGAATGTACCGGGCGTGACTGCAAACGGCGGTTTTGCAGAATATAATCTTTCCAGGTATACCGGTCTTTTTAAGCTGCCCGATGAAGTATCTTTTAGTGCCGGAGCTTTTACCGAGCCACTGGCTTGTGTGGTATACGGGATGAAAAAATTAAGTATAGAACCCGGGCAGACAGTTGCTATATTTGGACCGGGCCCTATGGGACAGATGATGGTCCAGATGGCTAAGTCGACCGGGGCAGGAAAAGTCATACTGGTAGGTACAAGGGACTTCAGGCTGGAAATGGGTAAAAAATATGGTGCTGACTATATTTTTAATCTTAAAGATAAAGATTCCAAATACTTTACCAAAGACCTTAAAGCATCTATATCAGATATCACAGGGGGTCTTCTGGCTGAAAGGGCAATTGTCCCCACAAGCTCAAATGATGCTTTTGAGCTTGCAGTAGAGATCACCGGTAATGCCGGCATAACAGTTCATTTCGGGCTTCCCAATGAAGATGATGTCATAAAAATACCTGCTTTGAGTTTTCACACCATGGATAAGGAGATAAGATCATCCTGGCTTGCACCACTTGCATGGCCTACTGCGATAAGGGTAATACAGGAGAAGCTGGTGGACGTAGAAGCGTTTATTACTCACACTTATCCGCTTGAGGAAACTGAAAAGGCCATAAGAGATCTTGCAGAAAGAATAGCTGATCCCATGAAGGTACAGATCATAGTTTCATAGTAGAAGATATAAAATACTAAAACCGGTCTGCCACGATGAAGCGGCAGATGCCATAAGAAAGATTTGAAGTTTTAATAGATTTGCTTAAGTTAAGGAATAATAATTGAACGGATATGACAGATTTTTAAAGGCAGTCAGGAGGGAGCAACCGGATAAGGTACCTATATGGGAACTTATCATAGACAGGCCGGTAATCGAGAAATTATATGGGAATATTCCATTTCTGGATTTTATAGAAAAAGAAGGTCTTGATGGTTTTACTATCTTTGAAGACAGTAAAAAAGATCTCATAAGCGGTATCACCTATAAGGATGAATGGAATATCATCTGGAAACTTGAGCCAAATAATATTTATTATCCTTTTGATGGTCCAATAAAAGACTATGATGATATTAAGAGCTTTTCTCTACCAGATGCTGATGCCAGCTATCTTTACCAGTCTTTGGAGGAAGCTGTAAAAAGATTTAAAGGGGAAAAGGCCATTACTTTTATCACCCATGAGACTTTCGAGTTTTCACACTACCTTCTTGGTGGTATGGACAAGCTTTTTATAAATTATATTACTGCTCCCGGTATGGTAAAAGAGCTTTCAGAGATCATCTGGAGGTATAAGAGCAAAGTAATAAAAAATGCCCTGGAGGCAGGTGCGGATATTATAGTTACCGGAGATGATTATGCAGGAAGGCTGGGAACTATGATGTCACCTCAGCATTTCAGGGAATTTATTCTGCCGTATCTGAAAAAAGCTGTGGATCTTACCCATAGCCTTGGTGCTTACCATATAAAGCATACTGATGGGAATCTCTGGAAGATAATGGATGATATTGTGGATACCGGTACCGATGTATTGGATCCCATCGAACCAATAGCCGGAATGGATATAGGAGATGTAAAAGAAAAGTATGGCGACCGGATATGCCTGGCAGGAAATATTGATGTTACTGCAATACTTCCCAGGGGCAGCACCGAAGAAGTAGAAGAAGCCGTAAAAGAGACAATAGCTAAGGCTTCACCTGGAGGAGGTCATATTATGGCTTCCAGTAATTCGATCCATCCAGGAGTCGATCCACAAAATTATAAAACGATGGTCGAGGCAACCAGGAAATATGGGGTGTACCCCATAGATAAAGACCTTGTAAAAGAATATAAAACTAAAAATTATATAAAGGATTATTATTAAATCTTAATTCAAGGAGGATCAAATTGAATTTTGAAGGTTTTACCAAAAGAGATCCAGATAAACTTAAGGTTCCAAAAGTAGGGATAGGGATGCTTGGATATGGTTTTATGGGAAAGACACATACAAATGCTTTTAAAAAGATATCTTATTTGTCCTGGTCCTGGCCCCCACCGGCAATTCCTGAGCTGGTCGCTATCTGTGGAAGGAATAAAGATAATGTTGAAGAAGCCGCGCTTAAATTTGGATATGAAGGTTACTATACAGACTGGCATGAAGCAGTTAAGGACCCCAGGATTGAAATATTTGATAATTGCTCCTGCGACGATACTCATTACGAACCTTCAATTGCAGCACTAAAAGAGGGCAAGCATGTGATATGCGAAAAACCTCTTGCCATGACCGTAGAGGACGCGAAGGATATGTACCTGACTGCAAAAGAATCAGGAGTTAAGCATATGACGGCCCATCATTATAGGTTTATGCCGGCAGTCAGGCTTGCTAAGGAGATTTTAGACAAGAATTATCTGGGAGATATTTATGAATTTAAATGCAGGTATCTGCAACCTTATGGCGCAGATCCTACAGAACCAATAGAAAATGTCTGGTATGCAACAGGTACAAAATCAGGGGTCATGCTGGGTATAGGTTCACATGTTATTGATATGGCACGTTTTCTGGCAGGGGAGATATCAACTGTATTCGGGATACAGAAAGTTTTTAATAAGACAAGACCCAATAAAGCAGGAAAGAAAGAAATTGTCGAAGCAGATGAAAGTAATGTAGCTATAGTCGAATTTGAAAGCGGTGCCGTAGGGACCATTGAATCTTCATGTATAAATGTGGGAAGAAAGAACCAGTTGGTATGGGAGATATACGGGACAAAAGGAAGTATGCTCTGGGATCTTGAGGACCTGAATAATCTCCATGTCAATCTGTCTGACGCACCGGTTAAGGGACTATCAGGATTTACAAAAATAAATGTCACTGATTTTGATCATCCTTTTGCAGATATGTTATGGCCGCCGGGACATATCATGGGCTGGGAATGTGGACATGTAAACGAATTACTGCATTTTGTGGACGCAGTTGTAAATGATAAACCCATTGAGCCTTACGGAGCCACATTCTATGACGGATATATTATCCAGCTGATAATGGATGCAATAGGACAATCCAGTAATAGTGGTAAGAAAATAAAAATAAATGCTGAAGTATAGGAAGTTATATATTTAATATCAAACTTTATAGATCGACACAGATCTTGAATAATTAAAGCATATTATTAATATAATTTGATGTCAGGAGGCAAGAAATGAAAATAGGAATTGACAGCTACTGTTACCACCGCTACTTTGGGGAAGTCTATGAAGGAGTTGAAAATCCACCAAAATATGAGATGAATCTTGAAGATTTTATTAAAAGGGCAACCGAACTTGGAGTTGACGGAGTATCGCTTGAAACCTGCTTTATCCCATCTTTTGATGAATCATATTTAAAGAAAATAAAAGAGCTTCTAGATGCAGGTAATCTAGAGGCTGTAGTAGCATGGGGGCATCCAAATGGTCTTGAAGGTGGAAAAAATGCAGAAGCTATAAAGGATATGGAAAAACACTTCAGGACATGTGAGATACTGGATGTAGATATTTTAAGGATGGTAGGCTCAAGCCTGGCATTCAGGCATGAGCCGCATCTGCCGCAAATAGAAAAGATATCTAAATTGCTAAAAGATTCTGTGAAAAAAGCTGAAGACAGGGGGATAAAGCTTGCTATCGAAAATCATTTTGATTTTGAGACTGATGAGATCCTAATGATCGTCAACAATATGGATTCTGATTATTTTGGAGTGACGTTTGATACTGGTAATTGCCTCAGGTATGGTGAGGAACCCGTAGAGATGACTAAAAAGCTTGCCAAGCATATCTTTGCAACCCATATAAAAGATGTACAGCTCCTTGACGGTGCTAATCCCGAGGACTGGTATTATTATGCCTGCACCCCTATTGGAAAAGGTATTGTAAATATTCCTGGAATAATAGAAGTACTTGAAAAGGAAAATTATCAGGGCTTATATGCAATAGAGATAGATTATATGGACCCTGTGTTTGGAGATGATACTGATAAAGCAGTCAGTGACAGTGTCGATTATTTAAAAACATTGAAATAGCATAATATATCTTATCTGAAAGGTTGAACATATTGCTACAAAGAGATAGCTTCAAAGACTATTTATTGGAGATCCCAAACTATCTTGCTATATTTATTTTTCCGTTATTCTTCCTGACTTTGAGCCCTATCCTTTTGGATATAAGTACATCAACAGGCATAAAGACCGGTGATTTTAATCTTGTTTTTACTTTCTTTACAGTTGGAAGTGTTATCGGTCAGCTGACTTCGATACTATATACCAGGAGATTTAATTCCCTGTTTGTATTAGTGGCCAGCTTTATTATTCTGATCCCGGTTACATTTATCCTTAGCCTTATTAGCGGTCTGTATGCTTTTTTTATTATGTACTTTATAAGCGGATATATTTTAGGAGTAGTCTGGCTTCAGGCTAATAATAATATCATGAGAAGCAGGATTAAAAACAAGGACAGGCTTACTTCGCTAGCACTAAGCTTTTACCCTATTGGTGCTTTTGTAGCTCCATATATTTCTTCATCTTTAGTCAGCAGGGGCATGGACTGGCAGATCCTTTACTATATACTGATATTTTTAATAATAATAATCATCATCCTGTATCTTACAATTACTAGAAGAATAGGATATCTGTCCTTAAAACATGATCAAAAGATATCTTTTAGAGAGATCTTTACTGATAAGAGAAGAAATATCCTTTTTATCTTAACTGCAGTGATGTTGATGATATATACCATTTCCGAGACAGTTATTGCTTCATGGGCCCCGACATTTTTTAGGACTGAGAGAGCCTACAGTATTGGAGATGCAGCTCTTGTCGTATCCCTTTTCTGGGGCGGTATTCTTGCAGGCAGGGTGATAACAGGCATACTATCTGGAAAAATAAGAGCCTATTATTTAGTCCTTATACTGTCTTTGGTCGCGGTCCTTTCGGCGGTCTCCATTTATTTTTCCGGCAACAGGAATTTGGACCTGGTAATAATTGTTATTATTGGTCTGGGATATTCAGCTATTTTTCCATTACTTATCTCTACAGGGAGTACTGTCTATAAATTGGGCAGCGGGGTGCTCTTGACGATACTCTTTGCAGCTGCAAATCTCGGGATATCCCTAGCTCCCTATATGATCCGGTTCTTTTCAGGTTTTAGCATGCTTCTTTCTATTTCGCTGGCACCGATTTTCATGATGGTTTTTATTATATTAAGTATTTCAATTATTATTTATTCGAGGGCAATCAAAATAAAAAGTAAAAATATTTAAGTCATTTATCCAGATCAATACTGGATGATTATTGTAGTTTTAAAGGGATAAGATTTTCAAAATAAACAAGGAGGGTCAAAAATGAGTAAGATTGCAATCATAGGAGCGGGAAGCATGGTCTTTAGTACTACATTGCTAAATGATATCCTGCAAACACCGGGCCTGGAGGACGCCACAGTAGTTTTGATGGGACCAACAATGTCCAAGCTAAAAAAGGTTGAGGATTATACTAATAAGATAATAAAGAAAAACAATCTTTCAATACAAATATTCTCAACTACTGACAGAAGGGAAGCAATCAAAGATGCAGATTTTGTTATTGCCACCTTTCAGATAGGTGGGATGGAAGCTTATAAGTATGATTATGAAATACCCATGAAATATGGGTTGGATCAGTGCCTGGGCCAATGTGTGGGACCAGGAGGAGTCTTCAGGGGGATGAGAAGCATTCCAGTCCTTGCAGAGCTCATGCATGATATGGAAGAACTATGTCCGGATGCTTTGCTTCTAAACTATGTCAATCCCATGGCTGCCTGTTGTATAGGGATGTCAAAATCCAGCAATATTAAGTTTGTCGGCCTATGCCACGGGGTCCAGACTACTATGGACTTGATAGCAGGTTATGTTGATAGCAAAAAGGAAGACATCGATTTTCTTGCTGCAGGAATAAACCATATGGCATGGTTTTTAAAGCTGGAAAAGAACGGAAAAGACATCTATCCATTATTCAGGGATAATATCGAAAAACCTGAGTATTATATAAATGATAAAGTAAGGATCGAAGTAGCAAGGTATTTCGGATATTTCATGACAGAAAGTACAGGACATCTATCCGAATACCTATACTGGTTTAGAAAAAACAAGGAAGCATTGGACACCTATTGCGACCAGCCGGCATTTGGCGGAGAGACCGGTGCATATTATAAGTATTGCAGTGCCATGGAAGATAAGTTTAAAAAGGTTGATATACTTAGCCTTGAAAGCGGAGATCTTGGCCCAAGGAGCCATGATTATTGTTCATATATAATAGAAGCCATGAAAACCGGAAATACCTTCAGGTTAAATGGAAATATTATGAATAATGAAGGTTTTATAGCAAATCTTCCAAAGGAATGCTGCGTTGAGGTACCTATCTTTGTAGACAAGATGGGTCTGCACCCCGCCCATGTGGGAAACTTACCGCAACAGCTAGCTGCCTTAAACCAGGCTAATGTCACAGTTCAGCTTCTGGCTGCCCAAGCAGCAGTTACAGGAGATCCAGAACTGGCTTTTGCAGCTTGTGCGATGGATCCACTGACATCAGCTGTTCTTAGCCTGAAAGAGACAAGGGATATGGTGATCGAACTCTTTGAAGCAGAAGCAAAATGGCTGCCGCAGTTTAAAGGAAGCAAACCTAAAAAGATAGAAATAATAAATATACCTGAAAATACGGTTGGAGTAGAAGTTCCACTGGATCCAGCGCTTGCAGTTGCTAATAGGTTTGGAAAACTGGCAAAAGACTAGATCAGGTGCCCTGATACTTTATTGATAGACAACTTAATATTATTTAGGAATATTGTTTTATGACGCCAAAAGAAAGAGTACTTACAACACTTGAGCATAAAGAGCCGGATAGGGTACCCAGGCTTTCCAGTTTTACCCCTGAATTTGCAAACAAGCTCCGTAAGCACTTTAAAATGGATAGTGATCTGTTTAATCCCCACGGGGGAGTGGAACATGATCTCGAACTCAAGCCGGGAAATGATATACTTCTCACCGGTCAGGGCTGGGCCAATTCATACTATAAGAGTCTGGAAGAGGGTTATACCGATGAATGGGGTATAAGCTGGAAGCTGGTTGAATACAATACAGGCCATGGCAAAGGAAAATATACTGAGATAGCCAGCCATCCTCTGGCTGATGATACGGCCATAGACGATTACATCCCTCCAGATCCTGCTGAGGAAAAAAGATACATACCTTCCAGGGAACTCATCCAAACCCACGGAAGCCAGTATCCCATTATGGGCGTGATCGTCTGTACCATATTTGAGACTGCCTGGGCTCTGAGGGGTCTAGAAAAACTCATGATGGATTTTGTTTTAAATGAAGAACTGGTGGAAAAGATCTTAGATATTCCATTCAATTATCATCTGTATGCAGGAAAGAAATTAGTCGAACTTGGAGTGGATATGATATGGACAGGAGACGATATGGGTGCGCAGGATACCATGGTCATATCTCCCCAGATATGGAGGAAATACTTTAAGCCGCGAATGGCAAGGCTATACTCTGATCTCAAATCCATTAATCCAGATTTAAAGATAGCTTACCATACGGACGGCAATGTATACCCTATAATAGATGATCTGGTGGAGATCGGTTTGGATATTCTAAATCCCATCCAACCAAAAAGTATGGATCCTTATTTAATAAAGAAAAAATATGGCAAAGACCTTACGCTCTGGGGGACGGTGGATATCCAGGAAACGCTACCCTTTGGGACCACTGAAGATATAGAGAAAGAAGTGAGGGAAAGGATCAAAAACCTGGCCCCTGGAGGAGGTTTTATTATAAGTCCTACCCACCATGTCCAGATAGATACGTCATTGGATAATTTCTTTACTTTCTGGAACATTGCAGAAAAATATGGTACATATCCAATAGGGGATAAATAGATATAGCCAGTGACTTTGGAAAAATAATGGGATGGAAAGTTTATGAGATATAAGATTAAAAATCGATCAATATCATTATTAATTGTTTTAGCTATATATATAATTGCATTCTTTGCCGGATTATTAGTTTTTAAACTATCCTCTGATTTGCATGTCCTGATCTCTACATTTTTAGCAGACATAGTTGCTACAATAATTGTCTGGGGTTTTGGTATACTTTTTTTAAATTCCAGCACATATGATCCATACTGGAGTATAGTTCCTGTGATCATCGTACCTTTTTGGATAATGACAAACGGAGTCTCATTATCAGTTACAGACATTCTATTCATCTCAGTGATCGCCATCTGGGGAGTCCGCTTAACTCTGAATTGGATCATGAGGTGGAGGGGACTTCAACAGCAGGATTGGCGTTATACAATGCTAAAGGAAAAATCACCCCGCCTGTGGTTTTTAACCAATCTTTTTGGTATTAATCTGATGCCGACGATTATCGTATTTATTGCTCTTATACCAGTATATTTTGGTATCGGGCAGGCAGGTTCATTAAAATTCCCGACGATTTTTGGTTTTATAATCTGTATAGGAGCTATCTTGATCCAGGGGATTTCTGATAAGCAAATGGACTTGTTTAAGAAGGAAAGCTCGAATAAAGATAAATATATTGACAGAGGATTATGGCGGTATTCACGTCATCCCAACTATCTAGGTGAAGTCTCATTCTGGTGGGGTATATGGCTGATGCAGATGGGTACTACACCGAAAATATGGATAACAGTATCAGGACCAATACTTATGACTCTTCTGTTTGTCTTTATAAGCGTACCTATGATGGAAAAGCATATCCTGGTTTCAAAACCCTCCTATATCAGGTACCAAAAACAGGTATCCATGTTGAAGTTTCTACCAAGAAAAAGGATTCGATGATCACATGATCGATTCCAGATTCAAACAATAATCTTGAAATTGTCTTAATTTTTACATTAATATCTGCAGCCCTGGTGATATTGGAGGATAATTGAAGATAATTTGATCTCAACATTATTTAAGAACTCGTCCCTTAGCAGGTAAAAAGCTTATATCTGGAAAATGATCAATTATCTATTCACTTCATATTCTACATACATCGAAGAGTTGCTAGCCTGAAATCTATATACATTGGTAGTATCATTATTATATCTAAAGGATACCTAATACTATTTTTACTTGGTCTTGAGTCATATTTGGTTTTAGTCGAGAGTCATATAGCAAACTGATAATTGCACGGTCTCCCGGTGTATAGTTAATGGTATTAGTCCACCCTTGAAAAAAAATACTATCTTCATATCGATTTGAATCTTTCATAATACCAAGACTCTGTGTTAGTTCTTCACGAATTAAGTGTGAGCGTTCTTGTTGACTTAATCCTTCTGAAGCAATAAGGATATTAGCATAATATATAGCTCCGGCTTCATTCCACCATACAGAAAAATATCCCATGTTTCCATCCACATAACTGGGTATTATTGATGCAAATTGGTCCATAGTAGTAAAGTGGATATCAATGTTTGGATCCTGGCCAACTATTTGGAGGGAGATACTGTCCACCAGAGAATTTAGTTCGGTTACAACCTGGTTCAGAGTATCCAAATCTGCACTTGTCGGTGTGCCGTTTACTTTGATTCTAATATTATTGGTCCATTTGTGTAATAAGGATTGTGATGCGCCATACTCAGTACCAAATGCTATTTCAAAAAAGTATTCTATCTCTGGCTCACTACCGGTAAGTGTTATAGCTTCAACAATTATTTGCACCATATCGCTATCTGATGCTTTTCCATCAGATACAGTTAAGCTAATATAATATGTTCCTGGTTCATTTATTATAAAAGTGAATGTTTCTCCAGAGTATTTTTCACCATCAATATCCCAAAGAAAGGATAATTTATCACCATCTGGATCACTTGAATTGCTTCCATCTAAAGTAATCTCATTTCCCGTATTGGATTTTATATCTTCTCCCGCATCAGCTAGAGGGGAATAATTTGGAGTCTCTTCAATGGAGGTTTCGTTTCCCCCTGGTTTCTCAATTGTTTTAGCAGGAGCCTTAGGTGCACATGAAACTATTAAAAATAATAGTAATATGAGAGTAAATAAGATTGAAGATATTCTTTTCATTTAAATATCCTTTTTTAAGATACCTTTATGAAGTATTTTCAATTATAACAATAATGAACATTATCTAACAGTTTTAGCCCAATTATTATCAATTCCACTGTGCTACTTAATATTTTTTTATTAAGCGGTGGAGGAAGTCCGGCTTGGCTTATTTCTGCTTCAAATAAGTTATCAGTACAGAAATAAACATTAAGATCGTTGCCGCAAGAATTATCCACTCATTTTATATAAAAATATATGTGGGGTCTTATGATTTTGGTGAAAATAATAGTTTACTGGCTGGCCCGGGTTTCGAAATTTCGAACCTATTTATGAAGGCCATACTTTCTTTTAAAAACCTTTTTACTAATTAAAACTTCCTAAATAAACTTTTTTATTCAAATATTTTATTCTATTTTATTCGGTTAATTAGAGATTATAGAAATTACTAGTTAATCTAAAGCAAATAAGCTTATTTTAATTCCTAACTATTCCCACCTGAAAAACTTAATTGATAAGCCTAAACTGACAGCAAACCAAGCTCCTACTATCAGAAGTTCTAACCATACTGAACCAAGTCCAGCACCTTCAATTATAACCAATCTAAGGGCATCATTTAAATGAGTTGAGGGGAAAGCTTTTGCAATGACTGCCAAGAAGTCTGGCATTATATCAAGTGGAAAGAAAATACCTCCTAAAAATAACATCATAAAGAATACAATCATGCAAATAGGCGTAGCACTCCTAGTGCTTCTAATAAGAGTAGCAAGAGCAAATCCTATACTTAAAAAGCAAAGTGATCCGAATGTAAGTATCAACCAAAAAAAGAAATAGTTACCCACTATACTGACTTTAAAGCCAAATACACCTACTGCAAGAAGTAAAAGAGTCTGTATGAGTGTTACTACATAGCGGTGTATAATTTGTGCACCAATTATGGTCTGCCTTTTTAGCGGTGTTAGGGAAAGCCTACGGTAAATTCCTTTCCCGCGTTCTTCGACAAATAGAGTGGCAGAGACCATAATACCGTTTACCATAAGAGCCATCACTATTATTCCCGGAAACATATAATCAATGGCTTTTATTTCACCCCACATAGTATTGCTGTATATAAAACCGTATAGAACCATAAAAAACATTGGAAAAGCTAGATTCCAGAAAAGTTCATCCTTTCTCCTAAAGAAGAACTTTGTTTCTAGTGCTATTTGACCAGCTAACATTCTCATATTTAACTCCTTTTATTCCCGAAGCCTTCTGCCAGTTAGTAAAAGAAATACATCCTCAAGAGTTGCTTTTCTGACTGAGATATTGTCCATACTTATATTGTTCTCATCGGAAAAGCGGGTTAGATCCTTAAGAGCCTTGGAGGATTCTTTAGTGTTAAGAATAAAACTATTATTACCCTGCTCAGTAATCTTGCCTATTCCAATAATTCCTTTAATAATCTTTTCAACATCTTCTTTTGAACTGCTAAATTCAATGGCTGATTCAAGTCCTGCATTTAAAATTAAATTACCAGTTGTATCTATTGCGATTATTTTTCCATGATCTATAATACCCACTCTTTGGCAGAGCTGCTCTGCTTCTTCCATATAGTGGGTTGTTAAAATAATAGTTTTACCTCGTTTTCTTAAGTTTGAGATAATACTCCATACATTTCGCCTTGCTTGGGGATCAAGTCCGGTTGTCGGTTCATCTAAAAAAAGTACTTCAGGATCATTTACAATTGCTAAAGCCATAGCCACGCGCTGTTTCTGTCCTCCAGACAATGTCCTATAAAAAGCATTTTCTTTATCAGTTAATGAGACTTCTTCCAGAAGTTCAGCAGAGGGAAGTGATTTTTTATAATAGCTGCCAAAAAGATCAATAACTTCTTTTACTCTGATTTGGTCATAAATAGTAGTGCTTTGAAGTTGTGCCCCGATTATTTCTTTTATCTTTCCGGGTTTATTTATAGCGTCAATTCCGCATATTTCAATTGATCCACTATCTGGTTTTCTAAGGCCTTCCATCATCTCAACTGTTGTAGTCTTTCCAGCACCATTGGGACCTAAAAGTCCGAATATTTCTCCTTGTTCAATACTAAAGCTAATATTGTTTACTGCCGTTAAATCACCATAACTCTTGGTTAGATTATCTACCTTTACAACAATACTCATATGCCCTACCTTTTTACTTTATATATGATTGAACAAATAATTATTGTCAATAATATAATTTATTGATACTTTATACAAGAAATATACTAATTCCATAGTTTTAATATTTTATGATATTATTTGTAACGAGAAATAATACTTAAATTTTCTTTTTGGAGGGTACTTTTTGAATAGCCGCTATGCTGTTAGGGAGCGGGTTGCCCTGGAATTTGGTTGAGAGCCTCTTGTATTCACCAATAGTGGCTGGCCACCGTGGACGATGTTAAAACCAGGATTATTAGTTCAAATGATATTTTTATACCTGAATTTATTTAAGATAAATCTAAGAAAATTGACAATGAACTTACTATTTGTTATATTAAAATTGTTCTTAGAATGTAGGGCAACTTCCATAGCCAATTGAAATTTACAGGCGAAAGTATGTGAAAAGTACAGAAAGCAATGGATGGGTCCCATTTAAGTTCTAAGGATGAGCTCCAAGCTGTTGAGTAACCTAAAGTGTAAACTATGGTGAAAGATAACTTGGAGTTTTTCTATTTAGAGTCCTATTGCAAATTAGACTCTAAAAGATATATATTTATATTATGAAAAAACAATACACACCACAGTTTTCAAAAAGGATCCTGCTGTCAGCCCTTGTACTTATAGCAATTTATATTATTGGCTTTACAGGTTATATGATAATTGAAGATATGACCCTACTCGATGCTATCTTTATGACTACAATTACCATAACCACAGTTGGCTATGGGGTAATAAAAGAGCTTTCTCAAGTAGGGACCATATTTACAATAATTCTAATAATTACCGGTACGGGAGCTGCAGCATATATTATAATTAATTTAGCTGATTTTCTGCTTAGTGAATTTTTACTAGGCAGACTCCATAGAAGAAGGGTGGCAAAGATGATATCTAAACTTAAAAACCATTATATTATTTGTGGTCTCGGCAGAGTGGGCAATAATATCGCCCTGGAACTTCAAAAAGATAACTCTGACTTTATTGTAATTGATAATGCAGATGAACCTATAGAAATATGTAAAAGCAATAATTGGGCATTTATTCAAGGAGATGCATCAACTGATGAAGTCCTTTTAGAAGCAGGGATTAAGAAAGCAAAAGCAATTTTTGCCACTCTCCATACTGACCCTGAAAATGTATATATTACCCTTTCAGCTAAAGCATTAAATCCTGATATTTTTGTTGTTGCAAGAGCCAAAGCTTTAGACACTATCTCCAGGCTTGAAATGGCAGGAGCAGACCGAGTGGTATCTCCCCAGATCATTGGCGGAAAACGAATGGTAGCACTGGCAAAGCAGCCCACGGTGATTGACTTTCTGGACACTCTTTTAAGTACTGAAGATATTGAGATAAGCCTTGCTGAAATAGAAATTGAACCAGGCTCAAAAATTGATGGGATAACAATTAAGGAAGCCAACCAACTATATCAATTTGAAGCCTTGATAGTCTCTATAATGGAAAAAGGCCAGAAAGTAATGGTAAGCAAAGCCAGTGCCAGTACACTAATTAAAGCTGGAGATAAACTGATAGTAGTAGGAGCAATTGAACAAATCCAGAAATTATCAGAACTGGCAGTCACCTAACCAGGACAGGTTTGATTAAATAAGGTTACTCTTCTTTCTTTTTATTTTGCTTATTTTTCTTTTTCGGGGTGATTATATTTATGACTCTATCAAGCTTGCTCTTACCTTCTCTGGTAAACTCTTTAGTTTTGTCTATGGTGCCTGTAAAAGTATTTTTACTCCTTTCTACCAGCTCTTTACTTTTATCAGCAATCTCTTTTCTGGTCTTCTGTCCCTTTTTAGGAGCAAACAAGACGCCAGTGACAAGACCGATTACTACTCCTGAAAACAGAGCAACTGCAACTGCACCGGCAAATTTTCCACCACTTCCTTTGGTAGCAGAATTCTTTTCTAAAACTTCAGGTTTGGTCTCTTGTTCTTTTTGCTTATCTTGATCATTCATTGACGTCCCTTTCTATAAAGTATTTATTAAAGAAATCTACTTAGTCATTTTTATCTTCGAGGGTTCCGATATTTTCTGGTTCCTTAGGTATTTCTTTTATTCTATCTTCTTCCTCTTCTTCTAATTCATCAACAGTAGCATATTCAGATTTAGGGTTAAAACCGGTTACAGTAAAATTTGTCCTTACTACTTTTAATCCTAGATCCTCAGTAGCGAATGCATTAACTTCCTTTATTACTTCTTGGGTCTTTTTAGAAACATTGATTCCTTTAGTAAGCATAGCAACTATATTTATTATAGTACCCCCTGATTTTGGAATAACCCTTACTTTAATATTATTTATATGATCAATATCCCCTAAATTTTCCGCTATCATCTGGGAAGCGCTTCTTAAAGTTATAGTAGCTCTCCCTTCCTTTGAAGAAACAACATTTGTGGTCTTTATTCTTCTACGGTAGAACTCAAAAACCAGTATAACAATACCTATACTAGTGATGGCTATAAATATACCTAGCACAATATATGGATTGGTTCCATCAATAAAACTCAGTATCCTATCAAATATATCAGACCAGCTGAAAAGATCTGCGAATATGTTTACTGCAATGACTATGGAGGATATGATAAGAAACAGTAGAAGTAGTATCATTATAATCCTGTTAAATATGTTCATTTTAGTCTCTTTCCTATCTAATTTCTTTTATTAACATATCAAGTTTTTTATGAATCTCTTCAAGGTCTTCTTTTGTGGGAATATTTAGTTTATCAAGTATCTCTTCAATTCTATCCTTTTCACTTCTGGAGGTCTCTTCTTTTATTTTTATTTCCTTTAGGACTACTTCTTTTATGATATGATTTATTCTCTCTTCTGAGACAACCTTTGTCTTTTTAGCCTTTACTTTAAGGTCTTTTACCAGCTTATCCTGGCTTTTTTTAAGTGGCTTGCCCCTCTGGACCAAATAATCTATTTTTTCATTGATTATTTTTGACACCTCTGTTGTGTTCTTCCTTGCTTCCTCAAGCAAATCTGTAATAAATTTCTGCTGCCTTTTCTTAGTGAGCTCACCTTTCTTTATCAGGTCATTCGATATTTCCCGGGCTTTTTCATAGGTAAGGCTCATAATACCTAAGCTTGCCAGGTATAGTTCTTTTAATATCTTTGGCATAACTACTCATCTTCTCAAATAGATCAATAATACTTTTATTATATACCTAAAGGATTCAAAAGAATATTAAGGTAATAAATGGTAAGCCTAAAGAGATTAAATAAACTGGTATACAACAAAGACCCTGGAGCTCTTATGGCCAGCTATATGCTTTATAAGATAAGAGGTGGATTTATAAGGGGTTTAAAGAAAAAGTGAGGAGTATTAAATAGATTAAGATATATACGACACAATTGTCTTAAGTGGCTGGCAATAGCGGACGATGTTAAAACCAGGATTTTACTATTAAATGGGGATATATTTATACCTGAATTAATTTAAACTATAAAATATTTTATTATCAATACAAAAACTTCTCACGGTACTGACGGGAATTTGCTTGCCATATCTTCACCGAAGGGCATACCCAGCCAACATTCAATTGTTAGAGCCCTGATTTCAGCATTTTCCATTTTTATAGGGGCTTCTGCTTCATAAAAAATATTTAGAAATGCTCCAGAGCTTTTAAGTTCTCCATGGTTATCGAGCCTCTCGTGCTCTCCACTTGCACCGGTAAGCTTTCCGGTTACCATTGTCATTCTCTCAGCATCACCATAAGTGATTTCATCCCCAACTGCTGCAACCTCATTTAGCATTTTTAAAAAAACTATCATTTCGACATCAGCTTCAAATAACCATACTTCTTGAGTATCATCCCAGGTAACGGTTCCATTAGTAATATTTGCATCGATTTCGGCAGAATCGAAAGCTTCTTTTTCTTCTTGACTGTAATAGTCACCATCAAAGAAACCAGTAATAATTCCTTGGTTGAAATCAAAGGTAATGTTGAATTGGGTGGAATCCTCTTCCATTTGTGAAGTGCTGGTGGTCAGAATCATGAGTTTTTCATAATACTCTTCTGAATTTAGCTTTACTTGATAGGGTATAAGAGCACTGATAAAGCATCCCAGCTCTGAATTGCTATTATCAAAGATCAATGTACCTGACAGATTTGATTTGTTCATCTCGCTATCTTCAGGGTCTTTTGCTGTTTCTTCTAAGTCCTCGAGCATCATTGCTTCATCTGGGGCTATCGCCTTAACTGCATCAGACCAACAACCTGTAAAAAGAAATAACCCTATTATGGATAATATAGTTATAGTTAATATAAGTGCTTTTTTCATAGCATTTCCTCTTTCTAGATATGGATTAAAAAATTTCTCAAATAAAATTTGCATTGTATAATATTATACTAAATTGAAATCTCTTCTGCTCAATATATTCTAAAAAATATATTGTGATATATAAAATAAGATAAATTGGCTGGCCACTGTACGCAGAATTGGTTTCTTAGGGTAAATACCCTTTTTATATCTTTAAATTATTATTAATAAAGATTATTATCATTAATATGAAATATCTAGTTGTATTAAATCCAAGTGCTGCAAAGGGTGCAGCTTTAAAAAACAAAACAAAAATTGAAAAACTATTAGAGGAGTATTTGTCAGATTACTCACTGATAGTTTCAGCCAAACCTGGTGATCCTACTATCCTAGCCCAGGAGGCTGCAGAAAAAGACTATGATGTGGTCATTGCTGTAGGTGGTGACGGCACTTCAAATGAGATCATTAACGGTCTGATGGCATCTAAACTTGAAGGTAAGAAAATCCCAAAGATGGCAGTGATCCCCGCAGGGCGGGGTAATGATTTTGCTGCTAGTATGGGGATTCCTTCAGAGCTTGAAGATGCTATAAAAGCAATTGCAATCGGAAAAACGAGAACCATTGATGTTGGGCAGGTCTTTGGAGGGAATTATCCTCAGGGGAAATTCTTTGGAAATGGAATTGGCATTGGCTTTGATACTATCGTGGGTTTTGAAGCAGCAAAATTACCTGCCATCCTCTCAGGAATACCGGGTTATTTGATTGCTGCGATAAAAACGATATTTTTGTATATCAAAGCTCCAACATTGAGGGTCAAACTTGATAATGAGACTTTTGAACAACAATGTCTGATCATATCAGTTATGAATGGGTGGCGGATGGGCACTTCATTTAAAATGACTCCCTTATCGAAACCTGACGACGGATTGTTTAGTTTAATGATCGTTGATCAGATAAGCAGAATTGGTGTTATCAAATTGATGACCAAGATTATGGCTGGAACACAAGAAGGTCAT
>JALHTA010000274.1 GCA_022865545.1 Actinomycetota bacterium
AAAGTCTTTGGTTTTTGCCAGTGCTACGCGCACGCCATGTTTGGAGTATGCACTGTAGGTAATAAAGTATTCACCATCCATGACACAGATACGGGGGTCTTCTACGCCATATTCCTCGTAGGAAGCAAATGGCTCCACATTCGCTGGAGTTATAAATGGTTCCGGTCTGACCCTGAAACTTAGCCCATCATCGCTTTCTGCAAGACCGATTATCGAACGACCGTTGCGGCAGTGGGATCTAAATAACATGATATATTTACTATTATGTTTTGCTACACCAGCATTGTGCACCGTCTCCACTGGATAAGGAACATCATACTTAGTCAAGATGGGATTCTTCTCATAACGTTTTATGATTGGTTCATTAATTCCTGCCATAATCGCCCTCCGAGCTTTTGATATAATCTTCTTTAAAATAATTACCAGTCTGGATTTCAATAAATACCATATTTTCTGAACCCTTATTCTGGATACGATACCATGTCCGCACAGGTAAATCTATAGCCTGGGCTGATGTCAGCTCGACGTCCTTACTGTTTTTAGTCACTACTGCCTTGCCACTGATTATATACCAATGTTTAGATTGCCTGAAATGGCGCTGGCAACTTAAGCTCTTACCGGGGTAGACGGTAATCCGCTTGACCTTATGATCTGGAGCATCCGAAAGAATTTCATAAAAGCCTCAGGGTCTATGATCCTCACGCTTTTTCTGCCTGATAATCTTTTCATAAACTCCTATGTAATCTTGCACCATACGGTCTGCGCTGAACTTCTCCACAATCAACTTGCGGCATTGGAGCCTGTCCAGTTGCTTGGCTTTGACAACCGCTTCAGCCATCTCATCCAAATTATGCACAAGAAAACCTGTGATACCATCAGCGATGATTTCCGGCATACTGCCCCGGTTAAAAGCAATTACAGGTGTTCCACAAGCCATGGCCTCCACTACAGAAAGCCCGAAAGGCTCGTCAAAGTTTATGGGATGTAATAGAGCATATGCGCCACCTAAAAGTTCATCACGTTTTTTCGGACCAACGCAACCTACATAGATGATTCGGTCATCATCCAAATGGGGCTTAACTTGCAAATCAAAGTAGCCCTGTTCCTGAATGATACCTGCTATAATTAACTTCATCCCAGTTTGTCTGGCAACTTCGATGCATTCCCTTGTGCCTTTATCAGGATGTATACGGCCAAAAAAAAGTAAATATTTTCCGTGATCAGGTCGAAAAGTAAATCGATTAAGGTCGATGCCATGATGAATGGTAGCAATATACTCAAGCTCCGGGCATTTATCCGCCTTACTAATAGCCACATAAAAAGTCTTCTTGTTATACTTTTTATAAACAGGAAGGATTTTAGGAGATGAAAATCCGTGAATCGTAGTTACTATTGGTGTTTTGGTCATACCTGTATAGGTCAATGGAAGATAATCGAAATGATTGTGAATAAGATCAAACTGCTCTCCCCGCTCAAAGACCTCGGATATATGTAAACATTCCCACACTTTAGGTAGAATCTCCGGTTCTTCCTCATACCCCTTAGGACATACGCTCACCAGATTTCCCCTGGTTTTTGAATCTGCAGTCGCAAACAAAGTCACATCAATACCGTGATCCACCAGACCTTCGGTTAGTAGAGAGACAACATTTTCCCATGGACCATATTGTCTGGGCGGAGTGCGCCAGGCGATAGGTGAAAGCATGGCAATCTTCATGATTTAGCTCCCTTACTCTATTCTTTAGTCCAATTTTTAATTTTGTTTTTAAGCTATTTTTAAACTACTACTATCCTCTCACACAATTAATATTAATATAAATTGAAAATGAAAAATACATTGACTTTTTTTAAGCTATCTCCATGCAGAAAAGGTTTATATAAAATTAATAGTATTTAAGCGCTCAGGTCCACAGATTAATCTTAGAGGAAATCTTTTAGGGCGTTATTTTTAGTGAAGCGTAATTTACCAAGTGCCTTAAATTCGATCTGCCTGATTCTTTCCCTTGTCAAGCTAAACTCTCTGCCAACTTCTTCTAGAGTTCTAGGCAAGCCGTCCTGAAGTCCAAATCTCAATTTAATAATTTTTCTCTCTCTGTCCTTTAAAGTGTTTAGAACTACCTGGAGATCTTTCTGAAGCATGGAAAAGGTTGCTGCGTCAAGAGGAGCTTCAACTTCCGAATCTTCGACAAAATCACTTAAGTGTGCATCTTCGCTCTCACCAATTGGAGTATCTAGTGATATTGTTTCCTCAGCTATCTTAATAATTTCTCTGACCCTATCTGTGGTAACACCTAATAATTCTGCAATTTCATCATGATTAGGTTCTCTACCAAGCTTCTGAAGAAGCTGTCTTTGAATACGAATATACTTATTTACATTTGCTACCATGTGAACCGGAATTCTGATTGTTCTTGCCTTATCTGCAATAGCTCTTGTTACGGCCTGCCTGATCCACCAGGTCGCATATGTTGAAAACTTAAAACCTCTTTTATAATCATATTTTTCTACAGCTTTTATGAGCCCCAGGTTTCCTTCCTGTATAAGGTCTAAAAATACCATACCTCTACTAACATATTTTTTCGCAACACTTACGACTAACCTTAAATTTGCTTCAATAATCTTCCTTTTCGCAGACAGGTCTCCTTTTTCAATCCTTTTTGCGAGATACACTTCTTCAGCAGCAGTTAGAAGCCTTACTTTACCAATTACCTTAAGATACATTTTGACAGGATCGTCTACAAATGGTTTTATAGCTTGAGCAGCCTTAAGTTTTGAGGCTTTTGTTTTCTTTTTAACACTGACAACACTATCAATTTCATTTTCAGGACTATCTGTAAAATCGTTAATATCATCTATTAGAATTTTTTTATTCTTTAAAAAATCTATTTCTTTTATAGTTTTATTGATTTCATTATCAGTAAATATATTTTTTCTTTTATTTTTTACTAAAATCCCTGTATTTTTTGATTTATAACTATTTTTTATCATTAAATTTTATCAACCTCTCTCTGAATATAAATTAGATATATCCAAAATCAATTCTCTCTGTAATAAATATTATATTGTGTTGCCCTGGCAAGTTTCATTTTCACTAAACTTTCTTTTTGAATGTTTTAAAAAAATGATTTGCTGTTTAGTATATAAACAACAAACCATTTCTATGAAGATTTAAAGCTACATACAAATCATTTAAAAAATCTGTATGTAATTTTATTATTTAATACCTTCTTTCAGTTCTTTCTCTTTGAGGACGAGCTTCATTAACTCTTAAAGTTCTTCCTCCAAATTCTGTTTCATTCAGAGCTTCCATTGCTTTTTCAGCTTCTTCTGAACTTGACATCTCAACAAAACCAAAACCTTTATCTCCAATTACTTTGGCTGATTGGACCTGGCCATGTGTGGAAAACAGTTCTTCCAGTTGTGAGTCATCTGTGGAATAGCTGAAATTACCTACATATAGTTTGTTACCTTGCATACTTACCTCCTTCCAAATATTACTATTTCTCTAGCTTTAAAATATTTCTTTTAGAGAGGTAGCTGCGGTTAACAATACTGACTCTTAACTAAAATACTATCAAATAAAATAGAGATATAAATTAAAAAAATCCCAAATCATCTTTCACCATAATCTCACGACCTTAGGTTACTTAACGTCTTGGGACCACTCTTTAAATTTCATTGACCTCATTTAGCTTTTTTCTCTTCCTGCATTCTTTCGTCTGCAATTTTCAAATATTACTAAATGATGCCTCTATCCAAAGATTAATAGACATACTATCAAAAATTATAAGATCTGTCAAATAAAATATTTATAAATGTTTTATGATTATTTGTAGAATTATTTTTATTAATTTATTAAGTTTATAATTTAAACAAAAAGCATATTTAATATACAAATATATTTTTAGAACTAATTCAGTATTTATAACCCTTCATATTTTTATTTGCTGTTTTTTTTCCAATAAAAACCTTTATCCTTGGTTTGAAGATTTTTATTTTGGACAATAGGCAATCTATTCTTTAAATTGATATCTGCCCTCAAAATTATTAGAACTTGCAGAAATAATAATTTAACATTGTGTTTTTATTATCAATTAAATAAAATGTAGCCTTACTTAAGCAAACAATATTTATAATTTATTTAATCGGAGAAAAACATGTCCTATGTTCCACTAATTACCAGCATCGTAAGCTTTATTTTTGCTATAATAGTCTTTGACCAATACTTAGCCAGAAGGAAACCGCATCAGATAGTGTGGGCCATCGGTCTCTTAATGTATTGCTTTAGCACATTTACCGAGTTTTGGTGGAATGTGTACGGACCTGTAGAAATCATGTATCGTCTCTGGTACCTTATCGGGGCGATTTTTGCTGCAGCTTACCTGGGTCAGGGTACCCTTTACCTCCTAATGCGGCGAAAGATGGCACACATCATTATGGCAGTACTTGGTATTGCATCAGTATATGCTGCCTATAGGACTCTCAGCGTAAGTATCGATATCAGCGGCTTAACCGAACTCACCGGAGTCGGCATATTTCCCACTGATCTTCGTGCCATCATAACACCAATATTCAATGCTTTCGGTACCTTAGCCCTGGTTGGCGGAGCCATTTACAGTGCTGTTATTTTCTGGAGGAGACGTATCCTGCCACACCGTGTCGTGGCCAATGTCCTCATCGCAATTGGAGCAATTCTGCCAGCAGTCGGCGGAACCAACATCAGTGTAGGCGGCAATATCAACTTATTTTTCATCTTTGAATTAGCAGGCGTCATCATTATGTTTATCGGCTTCCTGCGGGCCAATGAGGTGTTCGGGCTTTTTCGGTTCCCGCTGATTCATGGGTTTAAAAAAGTGGAAGAGAGCGAGTAAAAAAGAGCTGGGGATAAAGTAACTATCGCAAGTGATGGTATTCTTTAGTGTTTTCCCATATTGTCCCATTAATTGAGGATATTATTTTATAAGTTTCCCTGCACGCTTAATATAACTTTTTGTGTAGATGATTTTAATTCTAAAAGTTATAATTACACCATGGTGAAAATATTGTTTATAAAAATATCTGAATTTTTTTACAATATACCAAGAATATTATTTATAAACTTTTATAAACTGTTTACCAGAACCCGTATCTTTAATAAGAAAAGATTACCCGGGAACAGTTCAGTAATTCTTGCCATAAATCATTCTTCAGATGCTGATCCAATAATATTACTTTCTGCACTTAAAAAGAAAATATACTTTATTGCAGAAAGCGAAAACTTTGAAACCTGGATTGCAAACTTTTTTATGAGAAGATTTGCAAATTGTATCCCCGTATTTAAAAACCAGTCTACAAAGAATGTTAAAAGCTTCAAAGAACTTTTTTATATATCCAATAAAAAAAATGTATTTTTAGGAATATTTCCTGAAGGCAGGGTTAATAAGGAAACTGATTTTCAGCAATTCCAAAAGGGTGCGGCTTATTTCAGCTACAAAACAAAGTTTCCGATAATTCCTATCTATCTACATAATACCCATAAGGGTTCTGACAGCAAAAGATGGATTTATACTTTCCGTATAACTAAGGGAATAATTTCACTCATAGTTAGTGCTTTCAGAAAAGTAAATATATTTATAGGAGAACCAATTAACCCTACCGCAGAAAATATTATAGAGGATTTTAAGGATCTAACAGATAGAAAGACATATAAACAAATTATTGAAAATATCCACGAAGCCCTAAAAGAAGAGTTTTTAGAGCTAAAAAGCAAAGCCGATGTTTTATTTGACACATCGGGGGAAAAATTGGTAACAAATGAAGTGGATGATGATGCTGAAGAAACTCTTGATGAGGAATTCATTTTTTTAGGACCAAATGAGCTATTATGAAGATTTAGCGAGTTTCTACAGCGTGAAAAAGATGTCTTTCAAAATAGTAACCCGGTATTGATGCCTTTATGTTATACTATATAAAAAGTTGGTAAAGTTTGTTATTGGATAAGGTATATATAAATAA
>JALHTA010000275.1 GCA_022865545.1 Actinomycetota bacterium
AGAATTATTCTTTTCTGATACTTATAAAATGGAATATCTGATTCCTTGACTACTCTATTTCCCTCTTCGTCCCGGTAAAGCAGGTGCTCCACTATTTCTCCTTTTAGAGTACTTTCCACTATCTCAGGAATATCCTTTTCGGTAACTCCCAGATAACAAATTTCTTGAGGATATACCACTACAATCGGACCTCTTTCACAATATCCATGACATCCAGTTTTTTTAATCACCAGAATTCTGGCTTTTTTATTACTGCTTTTTTTAATTTCTTTTTTTAAAGCTTTAAGAAGATCATCCGAAGCTAATGCCTTGCAACCTGTACCAGAACAGATTGAAATTACAATCTTATCTTCCAGATCCTTTTTAATCTGACTGACTTTTTTGTTTAATTCATTCAAAGAATCCAGTTTCTTCATATTTATTCCCATGCTGACTCCTTTTAAATATTTTATTTCTAATATCAATATTTTTAATCGAATTTACTAAATATTTTTTTGATTTTATTGTTGGAAGGGTTACTATAATACTTATTATCTACCATCATTACTGGACCTAATGCACAAACTCCCAGACAATTTACTGTGTCCAAGGTGAATTTATAATCAGTGGTAGTATCTCCTGCCTTTATTCCCAGAACATTGACTACTCTTTGTAAAAGATTCATTGAATTCCTTACATGACATGCAGTCCCCATACAAACCAGTATATTATGTTTCCCCTGAGGCTCCAGTTTAAAGTATTTGTAAAATGAAGCAATATTATAAATATTGGTAAGGGGAATCCCTAATTTATTGCTTGCATAATACAAGGTATGCTTGGGCAGCCAGTTATACTCTTCCTGGATATCCAGGAGCATCTGAATTAGGTTACCCCTGTCATACTGGTGATTTTGTAATATCTTATCAATATTTGATAAATCTTTTGTAATCTCTTCCAATTCTATCTCCCTTTCATTTTTTAATTTATTTAAACTGTTCAGCCATTTTGAAACTTTTACCTGCAATCCATTTATATTTTTCGAGTCATTATATCCTCTTAATACTATGTCCATTTCTGTAGTACTTGTATTGAGATGTTTAGAACTATAAATCAATCCCTGATCTTGTTCCTGCCTCATATCAATATCATGCTTATCAAATTTTCTTCTTAAAGATTTTTCTTTAAAATTTTTTAATCTATACTTTGCTTTTTTATTTTCAGCATACGATTTACTTATCAAACCTATTTTTTTCATTAATCTAATATTTCTGTAAACAGTAGCTATCCCAATTTCTGGATTTTTCTTGTGGATAATAAGGCAAAATTCTTCTGCGGTATATTCACCATGATTATCCAAAAAGGCTTTTAGTATGATTTTTCTAGTCTCAGTAAGCCTAAAACCACTACCTTTTATCTTGTCTTCCCAAAAATAATAAGCGCTTTTTATTTCACACATTAGTTTATGATATTGATATTGATATTGATATTGATAATTACTATTATAATAATACTCCTTATAAACCCTTTGTCAACACCTATTTTATTAATTTTTCTACCACAGAAATTTCTTTAAACTACCCTGTTATAAAATAAATAAATATAAAATTAATAACATATTTTGATATAATAATTGTCACTTTAAACCATGTAATTAATAATTGTCCCAGCGGAGGTTTAATATGAGTAAATTAATTGATTATTTGAAATGTCAAAGATTTATTGTAACCAGCGAAATTAAATTTAAAGATACTTGTACCAAACCAGATATTTTCCACTGTGATTTTACGTATAAGACTATTGACTGTATTTTTGATTCACTTGAAAAAATTGCAGAGGAAATAGAAAAACTTAAATCTAACGGAAAGTAAATTTGTTATAATTTTAAAAATATACCGCAATAAATTAGTTTTCATGTGAATGTTATTTTTCCAAATCTCTTTCCGCTACAAATTTTTTAATTATTTCTTTTATTTTATGATAGTAGTATTATTATCATTCATATATTTAATGTAAGTACGATATAGTTGGTAATAAATGTCCTTAACCATATCATAGTAGGTTATGCAGCATATTTCAGCTTCAATCAGAAACAGATGATTTGAAATCATATTTTAATAGATAAACCTGGCATATAAACAGATTTACTCTTCCAGTACATCCTCTGTAATCTTTTTTACCAGATCTTCCTTGTAATTTGAACCTGTGCTGCATCCGCATATAGAATTCGTGCAGTGATAACAGTTTTCAATATTGGCCGTCGGATCCGGGTCCTTACTACTGTCCCCTATTCCGCAGCAGCTTCCGTCAGTTTTACTTTTTCCAGATTTATCAATAAACTCCGGCATTACTTATCCACCTTCTTATTCTTTGCTTTTTTATGTAGTCTCTTGCAGGATTTCTGTGTTTCGATATGTTCCTCATATTCATTCCTGAAATATCTTATGGTGCTTAACACAGGATTAGGTGCAGTCTTTCCAAGTCCGCATAATGAAGTCTCTTTTATCATATGGGCCATTTCCTCAAGCTTTTCGATATCGCCCTCTTCACCTTTTCCTTCAGTTATCCTTGTAAGTATCTCAAGCATCCTCTTGGTACCCACTCTGCAGGGTGTACACTGGCCGCATGATTCATCCTGTATAAAATCCATAAAGAACCTGGCAATATCAACCATGCACTGGTCCTCGTCCAGGACTATCATACCACCTGACCCCATCATCGCACCTACTTCCTTGACCTTTTCATAGTCAACCACTACATCAAGATGCTGCTCCGGAATACAACCTCCGGAAGGACCCCCTAGCTGTACGGCCTTGAATTTCTTTCCATCCTTTATCCCGCCTCCTATTTTAAATACTATATCCCTTAGGGACATCCCCATAGGGACCTCGACAAGACCGGAATTATTGATCGCACCGGTAAGGGCAAATATTTTCGTTCCCTTACTGGTATCTGTTCCTATACTAGCAAATGCTTTTGCACCTTTTGTAATAATATGTGGGACATTTGCATAAGTCTCAACATTATTAATGCAAGTAGGTTTTCCAAAAAGACCCTCATTTGCAGGAAATGGAGGTTTGGGTTTTGGCATTCCCCTTTTTCCCTCTA
>JALHTA010000276.1 GCA_022865545.1 Actinomycetota bacterium
GAAACTCTTTTCAGGCTGGATATCTGATAAATCGAAGAAAAGAAAAGTATTTGTCCTTGCCGGTTACAGCTTATCGAATCTGGTGAGACCTCTTATCGGGATTTCCAGTTATTGGGGGATGCTTCTTGGTTTTAGGTTGACAGACAGGGTAGGCAAGGGTATCCGTACGGCACCCAGGGACGCTATGATATGTGATCTGGCTCCTGAAAAAAAACGAGGTCTTGCATTTGGTATACAGAGAGGTATGGATCATGCAGGAGCAGTAGTCGGTCCGCTGATCACCAGTGCACTTATAACTCTATTCTTATTAGACCTAAAAACAATATTTCTTTTTTCATATATACCAGGGATCATAGCGGTACTATTGGTGATTTTTGGAGTAAAGGAAATTAAAAAGGAGGACCATGTCAGGCTGGAAGAGCTTCAAAAATTCCAGAGCGGCCAGTACTTCCCTGGAAGACAGGGTGCTAGTGATAAAACAAAGAAACCCTTAATATTATTTTTTAAAGATTTTAAAAAACTTGGGGGTAAATTTAATTATTTATTATCGATCTTTGTTATATTTACACTTGGGAACTCAACCGATGCCTTCCTATTACTCAGGGCTTCCGATCTGGGCATACAGCTCGCATATATTCCACTTTTATGGTCCATTCTTCATTTATCAAAAACCCTGTTCAGCCTGTTTGGAGGATATTTATCTGATAAAACAGGTAGAAAAACAATTATTGGATTGGGGTGGTCAGTCTATATATTGACTTATATAGGTTTCGCTTTTGCTGATAATTTATGGCAAATATGGGCGCTTTTTGCTTTTTATGGAATATTTTTCGGTTTCACTGAAGGGGTGGAGAAAGCCCTGGTGGGTGATATGGTTTCAAAAGAGACAAGGGGACTTGCCTATGGTTATTATAATTTTGCTATAGGAATAGCGGCACTCCCTGCTTCTATTGTCTTTGGTCTTGTATGGAGGTTATTTAGTTTCAGAAATGCATTTATTATGGGTGCCTGCATTTCCTTTATTGCAATTATAATGCTTATTTTCTTGAAGATACCCGAAAAGGTCCAAAAGAGTTTTTAATGTATGAATAAATGGATGGTATATGAAAAGTATTGATCCATATTATAAAAAATTCAAGAGTTCGTCTATTCTGTTCCTGTCCCCGGTTGTAACTGTGGTCACCATGACTGCAGGACCTTCTTCCCGTGCTTTTTTGTATGCTTCAAAAATAGTACCGTAAAGCATATCCTCATCTTCAGCCCATGTTATTGTAGACAGGGGAGTTATTTTGTGATTGATATTCTTATCCTTAAGTACTTTCCAGAAAGTATTGAGGGGTTTTAGAAAATCTTCCTGGCCAACAGGGTACAGGCTTACTTGTATGGCAATCATGGTCATTCCTTTCAGATCCCTATAACAGGGTAATTATTTCTTCCTTTAGCTTATTAAATTCCGGTGTTGTAAAAATTTTATTATCATGCGGCCTCTTTATATCAATATCAAATACTTTCCTTATGACTGCGGGTCTTTTTGACAAAAGATAGATCCTGTCAGATAGAAGTAAGGCTTCATCTATATCATGTGTGATAAACAGAACCGAAGCATTTATTTTCTCCAGTATCTCCAGCAGCCATAACTGCATCTTTCTCCTGGTTATGGCATCAAGATTACCGAATGGCTCATCCAGAAGCATTATATCACCTGCAAATAAAAAGGTCCGCAGTAGTGCAGCTCTCTGGCGCATACCGCCAGAAAGCTGATTTGGGTATTTGTCTTCAAAACCTTCGAGTCCAAAGTCCCGGAAATATTTTTTTGCTTCTGTATAAGAATTTTTTTTACTGCCCCCTTTTAGAAAAAGGGGAAGACAGACATTATTGATGATACTGGTCCATGGGAACAGCAGATCTTTCTGGTGCATATAACTGACTCTTCCGGTTTTGCCATTATAGTCCTTGCCATCGATTATGACTCTGCCTTTATCTGGCATTTCCAGACCGGAAATAATATTAAAGAGGGTGCTTTTACCGCAGCCGCTTGGTCCTAAAATAGAAACAAATTGTTTTCTTTCAAGCTTAAGTGATATATCTTCAAGGGTATGAAGCCGCAAATAGCTTTTCTTTATATTTATTACTTCCAGTACGGTACTTTTTTTCATATTAATACCTAATGTGGTAAGAATTCATTAGTAAATGCCTTTTCTGATGCAAGTTTGCTTTGAAGCAGATTATTTTCAAACATCCAATTACTAAAGTTGTCCCAGAGACTCTTTTCCATCGCACCCCATTTTGTAGAATCCCCCATATACTGTTCGGATAGATATTTTTGGCTGGCGGTTACGAGTTCCGGATCAAGTTCACTATTTTCCTGTAAGAATAACTGTGCGGCTTCTTCAGGATTTTCAATTGCAAACAAGTATCCCTTCTCAGTGGCCCTTAAAAACTTTTCTATTAAAACGGGGCTCTCATCTATGGTCGCCTCACTTGCTATTATTAGCGGGGTATAGAAATCAAGAAGCGGGTCTACATCCTGGAGCAGCATGAAATCAATGGATATACCCTCAAGTTCTGCTTTTATGCCATCCCAGCCATAAAAGATCCATGCAAAATCAACATCCCTTGCAATACTTGTCAGGAAATCTGAAGCGCCTATATTTACTATTTCAAGTTTTGAATAATCAGCATCATATTTTTCCATAAGTCCTTTAAGCATTGCTTCTTCGGTGGGGGAGCCCCAGCCTCCATATATTTTTTGCTCAAAATCAGCTGGAGTTTTTATATCCTCATCTGCCGGTGAGGCAAATCCTGAAGTATTATGCTGCATTATTGCTGCTATGGCAACTATAGGTAATGGATTATCGGTTGTCCTTGCATAGGTAACCTGCTCCTGATAGCTGATCCCGAATTCACCTTTTCCAGCTGCGACCAGGTCGGCGCTTCCACCCTCGGAAGGCTGGATGATATCTACCTCAAGTCCTTCATCATCATAGTATCCATTTTCTTTGGCGATATATATGCCGGTATGATTGGTATTTGGCACCCAGTCCAGGATCACTGTGATTTTCTGAAGCTCTTTCTCTCCGGATGTCCCTTTTTGGCATGCCGGCAGGAAAAGTAAAAGTACTACCGTAATCAGTAAAACAGTAATACTGATTTTTACCAACTTTGTTCTCTTTGCGATCATTTGTTACCTCTCTTTAATAATTTAATATTTTTATCTTCTCTTTTTACGGAATACCTTTTTTTTATTGTTCAATATAATATTCATCAGATATTTTTAACCACGGCATATTCTTCTTCTCAGCAAACTCGATTATCTTGAGTAGAAGAATGCTTAGTATTACTATTATTATTATTGCCGCAAAAACCCTGTCTGTTTCAAATGCCTGTTTTGCCCTTATCATATAAACTCCAAGACCGCTTTTGCCTCCTACCCATTCCCCGATAGTCGCCCCCATGATGCTATAAGTCGCAGCTATTTTTAGACCTGAAAAAAAACCAGGCATTGCTGAGGGAATTTTTACGAATTTATATATCTGGAATTTACTTGACCCCATTGACCTGAGCAGGTCTATCAGCTCTTTATCCACCGCAATAAGGCCCTGGAGGAGGCTGATGGTTATAGGAAAAAAGCATATAAGGGTAACTATGATTATTTTTGGAGCATAACCATAGCCGAACCATATGATGAAGAGTGGTGCTACTATTATGATCGGTATCGTTTGAGAAATAATAAGGACCGGGTAAATGGTCTTTTTAAAACCGATAATAGAATCCATGGCAACAGCTATTACCACAGAAAGTATTATTGCGATAATAAAGCCGGTCAAAGCTTCATAAAGTGTTATCAATATATCATACTGCATTGATGTAAAATTAGTTATAAGGCTTAAGATGATGCTGCTGGGGGAGGGGAGTATGAATGGTGGAAAGACCCCAAGCCTTGAAATGGTTTCCCATATAAGTGTAAAGACTATAAAGAAGATAATCGGATAATATTTATATTTGATATTTTTTCTCATCTTATAATTCCCTGATCACAAGCAGTGTTCCTTCCCTGATATCAAGTTTAGCCTTTTTGTCTATAAATTCATTACTAAGTCCGCGTACAGGGCTAAAATCAAGTTTTTCTTCCTTTAGTTCATATTTAAGCCCCCTGGTCCCGGTAAAATATGTATAGGGGCTTAGTGATATTAGAGTTATCGTTTTACCCGGGACTCCAAAAATAGTCACAGGTTTTCTCACAATAAAAATATCACTATTATCTGTAAGTATCCTGGCATCAATATCTTCAAGTTTTGGCGATGAAAGAAGTATGATATTTGCAAGAGTATGGTCTATCCTGTCCCCGACGGCACCTGTGATTATTATTTTTTTAACATCCATCCCCAGAGCATATTCTACTGCAAGCTGGGTATCGCTTTCATCTTTTTGGGAAGAAGTGGAGATATACCTTGTCTTTGTACTCTTCTCTCTTATTTTTTCCTTGACTCCAAACTTTATGCTGTCCATATCACCGATGACTACATCAGGTACCAGGCCCATTTTAAGGGCATTAGATGCTCCGCCATCTGCACAGACTACAATATCATCTTTAGAAAAACCAAAATGACCGGTCATCTTCTTATATGTCCCGGAAGGGTCCCTGATGAAGCCATTGGCAACTATAATAACCTTTGAAGAATTACCTGGACCGCCCTTCCAGTCCTCTCTCTTCTTACTTTTCTTTATGACTTCTGTTTTATTCTTATTGATTTCCTTTTTTATCATCCATACACCTCCTGGGCCTTCCTGTGAAAAAATACATACATTGAAAATAAAAAAACTACTGCTCCGGCATGGATCAGTAGTTATAAAAAAATGATTTTCTACACCTTTTCCTCCGCTAGCATTATCTAGGTCAGGTTTAAGGGTCGATAGAGATCTCTCTATCCTCTCAGCCCGTTAAGGCTCCCCTAAGTATTTTGCCTTATTTAATTTTCAAAGAATTTTATTTATAATATATGATAGTAAATTTGCTATACTATAAACCTATTGGATATTATCACAAAAAAAATCCAATAGCAAACCTGGTTATATTGCCGGGGTTATTTTACCGGGGATTTTTTAATGAATATTTCCAGGGATATATTTTTAGGCGATTATGGATTTTACAAATAGAAAAAAATTAATATTACAGGAAGTAATAGTAAGATTTATAAAGGATGCTGAACCTGTTTCTTCAGGGAAGATTGCAGTAAGTCTTGTCCTTGATGTCGGCCCTGCGACTATCAGGAAAGAGATGAATGAGCTCGAGGAAATGGGTTACCTTACACATCCACACACTTCTTCGGGGAGGGTACCCACTGATATGGGATACCGTTTTTATGTGGACAATATTACAGAATCAAATTTAAACCCGATAGTAAGAAAAGAGCAGGATTTTCCAGAGATAAGGGAAATGATAACAAAAAGTATGGAAATAGAAACCGTACTTAAGGAATCTACGGAGATGCTTGCAAGGATCACCAATTACCTATCGATGATCGTTGCACCCACGATAGATCAAAGCAAGTTCAAGCATCTTGAGCTTTTAAAATTTGAAGGTGGGAATTATTTGATGGTACTTATAACTGATACGGGCAGGGTGTATAAAAGGAGTTTTCCACTTGAAGGAAGATTCACTGAACTTGACCTGCAGGGGGCTTCAGGGATATTAAATTCCGGGCTAAGGAATAAAAGCTTTACGGACATAGAGGCTGATAATATAAAGGTCTCCGAAGGGGATAACCACCTGATACTTCTAATAAACAGGATAATAGAATTGATAAAAGAATGCATGGGTGAAAATCTTGCATATAATAGGATCTTTGTCCACGGTGCATCAGTTGTCATGCAACAGCCTGAGTTTATTGATATAAAAAATATTCACCAGATCTTAAGTGTCATTGAGAATGAATACCTTCTTATGAAAATGCTTATGGACTTTTCAAGCAATAAGAGTTTTATGGTAAAAATAGGCGCAGAACTCTTCAGTGAGGGATCCGCCAATCTAAGCCTTATTGCCTCAAGATACAGGATAAAAGGAAATACTTCGGGGGCGATCGGTATACTTGGGCCAAAAAGGATGGATTACTCCAGGGTCATCAATATAATGAATATCTTCAGGAAAAACCTCACGGAGGTATTTGATTCAAGAGCATAGGCAGCTGGAAAAATACTTCAAAATGAGTTATCATTTCTCCGCTCCTAAATTCTAATATAGATCGGATTATTATAAATTTTTAAGGTGGTTTTGATTGGCAGAGACAAAAAGAGATTATTATGAAGTGCTGGGAGTAACCCGTACTTGTACAGTAATTGAAATAAAAAAAGCTTATAGAAAACTGGCACGCCAGTATCATCCTGATGTAAATAATGGGGATCCTCAGTCAGAAGAGCAGTTTAAGGAGATCTCCGAGGCTTATGCCGTACTATCAAGCGATGATAAGAGGCAGCAGTATGACAGATTCGGGTTCTCAAATAATCTTTTTGAAGATTTTGATTTTAGCAGTACATTTTCGGAATTTGGTTTCGGTGATATCTTTAATACCTTCTTCGGCTCAGGTTCCGGCGGGGGATTTGGAGGCGGCAGGGGCAATGCCCGCAGTCGCGGGGCGGATATCGGAACCGAGACAGAAGTAAGTTTTAAGGAAGCTGCTTTTGGCATCAAGAAGGAATTAGAATATGCTGTAGATGATATTTGTGAAAAATGCAGCGGTAAAGGTGCCGAAAATGATGATGATATTGAGACCTGCGGGCAATGTGGAGGTGCAGGTAAAGTCCGGGTGACCAGGCAGACCTTCATAGGAAATGTTATAACAACGGCTACATGCGATAGCTGTAGAGGTTCCGGGAAGAAAATAAATAATCCTTGCAGACAATGCAGGGGGCAGGGCCACTATCACATTAAGAAGAAAATAAAAGTAGATATACCTGCAGGGATCCATGACGGTGACAGGATGAGGGTCGCAGGAAAGGGTAATTCCCTTGGGAGGGGCTCAATAAACGGCGACCTCTTTATAACTATCAGGGTAACCCCGCATAAATCGTTTAAAAGGGATGGCGATGATGTACTGGCAGAGATAAATATATCATTTGCCCAGGCAGCTCTTGGAGTAAAGCTTGAAGCAGAGACCCTGGATGGTCCGGAGAGAATAAATATCAAGCCGGGAACACAGCCCGGGACCAAAATAGTCCTGAGATCAAGGGGTTTTGTCCAGTTGAATGGGTACAGGAGAGGAAATCATATTATAAATATAAAAGTAAATATTCCTTTAAGATTAAACAGGAAGGAAAAAGAAATGCTTGTCCATTATGCTGAAGGAAGAAAAGAGCAGATAAATTGACGGGGAAGTTTTCTAAAGTTTATTTATTATCCTAAATAAGGAAGTAGAGGGCAATGAGTCATCCTTATTTTTTTATTAGTCCGTCCCAGGTTACCGGGACCAGAATAATACTATCTGATAGAAATGAATTAAAACACCTTTGCAGGGTTTTAAGATGTAAACAAGGAGATATCGTATATTTTTCTGATAATGAAAAATCTGTTTACCGCACAAGGACTTTAAGCATTGATAAGGATGAGGGTCTTTTCGAAATCGAGGAAAAACATGCTCTTAAAAAGAGTAGGATAGGGAAGACACTTTTTCAATGTGTTCTTAAGAAAAATGCAATGGAATTTGTTATCCAAAAATCGGTTGAAATAGGTGCCAGTAATATTATTCCGGTCATCAGCTCAAGAGCGGTACCGGATATTTTAGATAAAAAAAATAAGCACCAGAGGTGGCAAAAGATCGCAGATGAAGCTGCCAAGCAATGCAAGAGGCAGTCAAGATGCCTGATAGGTGAACCTGTAAAAATTGCAAATATTGATCCCTCTTCTTATAGCTTATTCTATGTACCCCATGAGGCTGTATCCGCCATGAAGGGAGGCAACCTGATCTCACATCTAATGTCGCTTAAACCGCCCGCAAATATTGGAGTCCTAATAGGTCCCGAAGGCGGTCTTTCGGAGGATGAAGCCAGCCTTCTTGAAACAAAAGGAGCGGTCATTACCGGTCTTGGGAAGAATATACTAAGGGCTGAGACTGCATCTATCTATTTTTTATCCGTCCTGGATTTTTTATTGAAATCAAACAACTAAGACTAGCAACTATTATATATGATAAGATTTTCTATAAATACACTCGGTTGCAAGGTAAATCTTTGTGAATCTGACGATATATCA
>JALHTA010000277.1 GCA_022865545.1 Actinomycetota bacterium
ATATTATGGATACAAATATAAAAGCTGGTATTTTTAATGTCTTATAAGTCTTATTTATCATAAAAATTTTTTTAAAGTTTCCTAACTAGTAATCAAATTATAAAAAGGTAATGAAGATTGTATTAAAAAATGAAAATATTTCAAGCATTTATTGATCATGCTATATAAGAATTATGACAAAACTATATCTTCAGGCTCCGGACACTGCATGCTTGCCACAAAATGATCTGTAAAACTTGGAAATACTGTAAGCTCGAGATAATTAGTATCCTGGGCTATTTTTTCTGAACGTTTCCTCTCTACCTTTGAAAGAAGCATCATCCTGGCCCCCACTCCGGCAGCATTGCCGACCTGTGAAATTTTTTCAAGGCTTACTTTTGGAAACATCCCGATATTGACTACATTTTTCGGATCTATATATGAACCAAATGCCCCGGCTATGATTATGCCGTCAATATCATTGAAGCTGATACCTGCATTTTCCAGAAGTATTTCTATGCCTGTCCTCATGGCTCCCTTTGCGAGCTGGATCTCCACGATATCTTTCTGGTTGATAGAAATATCTTTATCGCAACATTGCATATTCATCATCGCTCCGGCATTGCTGGCGCCACCGGTTTCCGGATTTTCTTTTTCACTTGCTTTTCCGCCTTTACCTGAGTTCTTATTATTATCATTATTTGAACGGGCAAGCACAAACTGGACCTGACCCTTAGTGTCCTGGCAGAGATACTCATTATCTTTATTAAATTTTCCCCGTCTGTCGATCAGCCCAGTCCGGAGAAGTTCTGCTACTGCGTCCAGTATCCCTGAACCACAGATCCCGATCGGTTTCTTATCGTTAATAGTCTGGACCTCAGCAGTAAAAGTATTTTGATCGATAAGGACCTTTTCGATAGCCCCCGGAGCGGCTCTCATACCATGCCTGATATGAGCGCCCTCAAAAGCAGGTCCTGAAGCGGTAGATACACTCGTTATCTTGCCTTTGCTTACCAGGGCTATTTCTGTATTTGTCCCGATATCTATCCCGAGATAATTACCTTTTTTACTATCAATGCCGGTACCCAGGATCATGGCGAGGTGGTCAGAACCGACAAAACCTGCTATAGGAGGCGGCATGTAAATATATGCGCCTGTTGCAAGCTCTATTCCAATATCCCTTGCCTTTATCTCTATGGGACTGTTTGTAAGGGGCACAAAAGGTGCGAGCGCAAGCTGCTTTACAGGAAGACCCAGGAAAAGGTGGTGCATGGCAGTATTTCCCACAAGGGTCATCTCAAGTATTTCTGAAGATGAAATATTGTTTTTACTACAAAGCTCTTTTGTTGCTTCGTTTATTCTTTCTATTACAATATTTTTTATTTTTTTTTGGTTCTCTTGATCCTGCAGTGAAAAATTAAGCCGGCTCATCACATCTTCGCCAAAGCTTATCTGGGGATTCATTATTCCCTTACTGTCTATTGTCTCCCCTGCTACCATGTCCACAAGGAGTATCGCGATCTTTGTGGTACCGAGGTCTATTGCGAGCCCATATGAACTGGCTGTCTTATCCCCGGGTTCAATACTTATGACTTCCCTATCCTTTACAGATACAGTTATATCCCATGAATTGTTGCGAATGATCCCGGGCATGATCTTTAAGGTCTCAATATCTATCCGGTCAACGGAAATATCATATTCTGACTTCAAGGTATTCCTTATCCGGTCAAAATCTGAATCCAGGTCATCAAGCGAGGCTCGTATTAATTTGAGGTGGAATTTATTTACTGGCGGATCAATATCAAATTCTATTTCCTCACCTCTTACCTGAAGCTTTTGTTCTTCACTAAGGGAGGATGCGGGGATATAGACCTTTAGGTCCCGGTCAAATATTTGCTGGCAAGCAAGCCTAACTCCATGATCTATCTCACTTTTATTAAGTATTTTGGCTTCCTGGCTGTTTGGCGGTTTTCTGTCCTTATCCATTATGAGGATGCGGCATTTGCCGCATGTACCTTTGCCGGCACATACTGATTTTATACCAATACCTGCATCCAGTATTGCATCAAGGCCATTAGTGGGCCCCTCAAGAAGGATCCTCCTACCAATAGGTTCTATGCTTATCTTAATCTTCTTTTGAGTGTTTTTTTGATTCTTCATCAATAAATTTTTCAAACTCCGGGCCAATTTTCATAAGATTTCCGAGCTCCGAATCAAGCCCTGAAGGTTTTATTTTTCCTATCCACCCTTCATCATATGGGGATTCATTTATTAGTTCAGGCGAATCTTCGAGCTCTTCGTTTACTTCAATTATCTCGCCGGAAACGGGAGCAAATAATTTCCCTACCCATTTTCCGCTTTCAAGCGAAGAGAAGGATTTACTCTGCTCTACTTTTGTTCCCACCATTGGAAGTTCAATATATACTATTTCCCCGGCAAGCTGCTGGAAAAAATCTGATGCTCCAATAATTATATTTCCACTGCCATCATCTTTTGCCCAGAAATGATTTTTCTCATAATAGAGATCTTCGGGAAAATCATAATCTCCAATTTTCATCTATCTTACCTCCGTTTTTTATTTATTCTATAACTTTACAAAACAAATTGATAATTTATTCTGCATTAATGCTTGCAAGTATAAGCTCAGCAATGTCGGCGACCTTGATCTTTCGTTTTGCTTCTTTTTTTAATTTTTTTAATGCTGTCGCCAGCGTCCTTTCACACTGCTGGCATCCAGATACAAGTACATCGACATCGGCCGCGATTATTTCCCTTGCCCGAGACTCTGCTATCCTTCCGGAAAGACCTGCATCCAGGGACTCCAGATTTCCGCCGCCGCCGCAGCAATTGGCAAGATTTTTATTAGCTTCAAGCTCTATAAATTCAATTCCCGGAATACTCTCGATTACTTTTCTTGGTTCTGCATAAACTTCAGAATTCCTTCCAAGATCACATGGATCATGGTAGGCTACCCTTATATCAAGTGATTTTAATTTTAAATTTTTACCTTCAATAAGTTTGAGTAGATATTGGGACAGGTGCATGACCTCAAAATCTGCTTTTTTACCAGAGATCCCAGAATACTCATGTTTCCATGTATGATAACATGAAGGACAGGATGTGATGAGGATTTTTGCACCTTTTTTATTTACTGCTTCTATATTATGATCAGCAAGTTTTTTTACTTCGCTTTTCATACCTGAAGAAAGCAGAGGGAAACCGCAGCACCATTCATCATCTCCTAGAAGTGTAAAATCAACACCGGCACTTTTAAAGATCTGTACAGCGGCACGGGGTATTGAGAATGTACGGGGAGAAAAAGATGAGACACAACCCACGAAATACGCTACTTCAGCAGTGTCCTTTATAAAATCTTCAGGAGAGCTGTCAGGCATCTGTTTCGTCCAATCTGTCCTTCCTTCATTAGTATCGAAAGTCACATTATACGCCTCGTCTAATCTTCTCTTTAAGAAATCAAGAGCCTCGGGATATTTCTCACTATCTATCAAGTCCTGCCGCATCTCCTCAAAAAGTTCAGTGATCTTCACACCGCTCGGACATTCGCTGTCACAGTAATTACATAGTGTACAGGTATATATCTTTTCAGATAGCTTGTCGGTAAATTCCAATTTGCCCTGACTTATGGCTTCTATAAGACTTAGTTTTCCCCTCGGAGCTACTGCCTCATCCTTTGTATTTTTGTAGACCGGGCAATATGCTGTGCAGCTTCCGCATCGGGAACAATTGAAAAGATCATCATATCTTTTGAATATCCTTGCAGTATTTTTTCCTTTAATCTCTGTTTTCTTGTTTTTATCTGTCATTTTCCTTTATATCCTAAATCATGTTTATTTATATTTAATATAAATATATATTTAATCCAAAAACATCTTGCCAGGATTTAATATATTATCCGGGTCAAAAGCTTTCTTTATCCTTTTCATCAGTTCATAGCTTGCAGGATCTATTTCCATCTTGAGGTATTTGGCCTTGGATATCCCAATGCCATGCTCTCCTGAAAGAGTTCCTCCGAGACCCACAGCTGCTTTAAACATCTCTTCTACTGCACTTTCAACTTTCTTTTCTTCCCCGGCATCCCTCATATCAGTAAGTATTGTGGGATGAAGATTACCATCGCCTGCATGCCCGAAAGTACCAATGGTGAGATCATATTTTTTAGCTATGTCATTGACCGCTTCGACCATCTCTACAATTTTGCTCCTGGGAACTGTAGCATCCTCGAGTATCGTCGAAGGCTTTACCCTGGCAAGCGATGATAAGGCTGCCCTTCTTGCTGCCCATATCTCATCTCTTTCCTTGTCAGAGGCTGCTTGCTTACATGAGATTGCTTCATTCGATTTACATACTTTCATTATGACCTTTGCTTCAGCATCAACAGCACCCTGCTGTCCATCTACTTCAATGAGAAGCATCGCACCAATATTTCGGTTCAGTCCAAACCTGAGATAATCCTCGATAGCATTAATCGTAACCCTGTCGATTATCTCAAGTGTAGAAGTTATCACACCATTACTTACAATATCCCTTACTGCTTTTGCCGCATCTTCAATGGTGCTGAACAATGCCAGCAGGCTAGCTTTTGACGGAGGTTCAGGGAGTAAACCCAGAGTAGCCTTAGTAATAACTGCAAGGGTGCCTTCGGATCCAGTTATAAGGTCTACCATATTATAGCCGGTCACACCTTTTACGGTCCTTGTCCCAAAGTTCACTATATCTCCATTAGGCAGGACTGCTTCAAGTGCATTTACATAATCCTTTGTAACACCATATTTAAGACCTCTCAGGCCTCCGGCATTTTCTGCTATGTTTCCGCCTATTGTAGAATACTTTAGTGATCCGGGATCTGGTGGATAAAAAAGACCGTATTTATTGGCTTCCTTATCAACATCCACAGTTATTATCCCAGCTTCCACATCTATTAAAAGATCTACTGGATTTACATCGAGGATCTTATCCATCTCAACCATGAGCATCAGTATTCCGCCCTCCATTGCCAGACAGCCGCCGCTAAGGCCTGTTGCAGCTCCCCTGGGGGTCACCGGTATTTTTTCTGCACTTGCATATTTAAAGATATCACTTATCTGCTGGGTATTTCTTGCCTTGACTACCACATCAGGCATATATTCAAGTCTTGTCGAATCATAGCTATAGCAATGTCTTTCCTCTTCTGAAAGGATAATATTTTCTTCACCGGCGATATCCTTTAAATTATTAATATCTTTTGTTTTCATATCCTAAAAAATACTCCTCATTTTAACAATATCCGTAATATTATAATAATTTTTAATCTATTTAAAAACAAAATCATACTGCTACTATTTGCATCCGGATAATACTGCAGTGTTTTATTCTGTATTGCATCAATATATTATTTAGTGACATCCTCACAGCAATAAATTACTATGCGGTATTATTATCCTGACAATAGGAAATATCCCAGAGACAGTATTGTTAATCACAGCCACTTATCCCTATTCGACCCCCATCATATTACTTCTTAAAAACGGGAATAGTATAGGGCCCTTCAGGGATTACTGAGACCCGGGCATTGGGGCCATATTTTTTAAGTCCGGCGCTTATAGCTTTATCAATTGAATCTACCTGTATCAGGCTGCCGGAAGGAATATTATAATTACAGCTGTTCAGGCAGTCGCTGTATAGATATATATCCGCTTTCTTTCTTACTTTCACAAGCTCTTCAAGTTCCCACTGGTCTATTGTAAAGAATTCAGGATTACTTATCTTCTCCAT
>JALHTA010000278.1 GCA_022865545.1 Actinomycetota bacterium
ATATTTATTTATCTAAAAATATTATTATATTATTTTCTCCGAAGCCCGTGCTTACAATAGTATGGGTACTATGTGATCCAGTTATTTAATATAATTATATAAATTTTTTGAAATATAATAAAATTCCAATGATTCCCTTTTTTGCGGGAACGGTAGTTATGTTTCTAAGTCTCTACCTTCTGGTATAATAAGTCATAAGAACCTGTGATTTTAAATAGTAAATAATAAATCAATCGAATATTAATCTATTTATGGGGAAGATCAAAGTGGAAGATCTCCTAAAATCTTTTATAAGTAAATATGATTTTAAGGCTGGAGTACTTCCGGTAAAAAGACTTGCTGGTCTTAAAAATGATTTTAAAGAATGCCTTCAAAAAGGTTTTATAGACAATAAAGTATATAAGTCGTATCTTAACGGATTTTCCTTTAAGGTCCCGGATGATTTAAAGGAAGCTAAATCAATAATAATCCTTGGTATGGCCCGTCCCCAGCATAGGTTAAATATAGATCTTGGTAACAGGACGATTGATGCTATTATACCCCCTACATATATTGATTATAGAAAGATCTATAGAGATGTATTTAAACTGCTTAAGAAATGGTTTGCTGCTGATAGATACAGGCTATCGAGGGCATTGCTTCCGCTTAAACTTACTGCAGCAAGAAGCGGATTAGCAGAATACGGTAAAAATAATATAGCATATATCGGACAGTGGGGAAGCTTCCATCAGTTGGCGGGATTCTATACTGACTGGAAAACAATTAGGGACCCATGGCAGGAAATGAAAATACTTGATGCATGCAAAAGCTGTAAACTATGCACAAGGATCTGTCCTACTGGTGCCATTTTAGAGGACCGCTTCAACATTGATGCATCAAGATGCCTTACTTTTTTAAATGAATCCAAGGATGATATACCCGAATGGGTAAAACCCGGGTCCCATAACAGCCTTGTAGGGTGCAGGAGATGCCAGCTTGTCTGCCCTTATAATAAAAAGGTAAAAGACTGGATAGTTGATATTGGTAAATTAAGCCAGGAAGATATCGCGCTACTTGAAGAGAGCAGCAAAGGGAAAAAGAAAGACCCGAAACTGGTAAATAAATTAAAAAGCATGGGACTGTATGAATGGCTGGATGGAGTTCCAATTCTCAGGAATCTGAGGCTGCTTGCTGATAAATAAAACTTAATAAAAATAAGAAGGGAAAAGGAGAGAACTATCAAATTAGGAATAATAGGGCTTCCAAATGTTGGGAAAAGCACTCTCTTCAATGCAATAACTGCAGCTGGTGCAGAAATTTCCAATTACCCTTTTTGCACAATAGAACCAAATAGGGCGACTGTACCTGTACCAGATCCAAGATTAGATAAACTTGCAGAAATGGTAAAACCTGAAAAAGTGATTCCAGCAACTATTGAATTTGTGGATATAGCTGGACTCGTTAAGGGGGCCCATAAAGGAGAAGGACTTGGAAATAAATTTCTTTCCCATATCAGGGAAGTAGATGCAATTTTGCACACAGTAAGATGTTTTAGTGATAAGAGTGTATCTCATATATCAGGGACCCCTGATCCAGTATCTGATATTGAAGTAGTGGGCCTTGAGCTTATATTTGCGGATATCGAGACTATCGATAACAGGCTTGAAAAAAACCATAAACAAGCTAAAAGCGGAGACAAAATAATCCTATATGAGGTAGAGATATTAAAAAAGGTTAAAGCCCGACTTGAAGAAGGAGAACCGGCCAGGAGCATGGGTCTTACGGAACAGGAAAAAGAAGTACTTAATACTCTGTTTTTACTTACTCTAAAGCCTGTCCTCTATACGGCGAATATCTCTGAGGAAGATATTGGTAAAAGTGAGCAGGATAATGAGAGATTAAAAAAGGTCCAGGAATTTGCAGAAAGTACAAACTCCCAGGTAATGGTAGTAAGCGCAAAAATAGAGGAGGAACTTTCCAGGCTCGACCAGGACGAGAGAGAGCTGTTTATGAAAGAACTTGGAATCCATAAGAGCGGGATAGAGCGGCTTATTACATCAAGTTACAGACTTATGGACCTTATTAGTTTTTTAACGATCAAGCTTCCGGAAGTAAGAGCCTGGACGGTTACAAGAGGAACTAAAGCCCCAAAAGCTGCCGGTAAGATACATACTGATTTCGAAAAGGGTTTTATCTGTGCAGAGGTAATAGACTTCAATACACTTATGGAATCTGGTTCGTTTAATTCAGCAAAGGAAAAGGGTCTTGTGAGGCATGAAGGGAAGGAATATATCATAAAAGATGGAGATGTGGTTTTGTTTAGATTCAATGTGTGAGATGGCCGTAATCACAAAGAAAGTGACTGCTCCATACTATCTACGAGTCTGCTAAAGATCTTTAATGCATTTTTTACAGGTTCAGGGGAGGTAACATCTACGCCAGCTTTCTTTAATAGGTCTATGGGATAATCAGAACCGCCACTGGAAAGAAACTCTATGTATTTTGATACAGCATCTCTGTTTCCCTTAAGGATATTTTCAGAAAGAGCAGCAGCTGTAGAAAATCCTATAGCATATTTATAGACATAAAATGAGCTGTAGAAATGAGGTATCCTTGCCCATTCAAGGTCTATTAAGGAGTCAATTACAATGTCCGGTCCATAATATTTAATATTTAACTCATGGTATATATTTGAAAGGCTCTCAACAGTGAGAGGTATCTGATTTTCAGAATTACCATGGATGATCTTTTCGAATTCAGCAAACATCGTCTGCCGGTAAACAGTTCCCCTGAACTGCTCAAGATAATGATTGAGTATATATAATTTTTTCTTTTCATCTTCAAGTGTTTTTAGAAGATGATCTGTAAGAAGTATCTCGTTTAATATGGAGGCGACCTCCGCTACAAAGATTTTATAACCTGCTTTTATATATGACTGTTTCTTATTTGCATAATAAGTATGCATCGCATGGCCCAGCTCATGTGTCAATGTGAATGCATGATTGATTATATTTTCATAATTCATAAGTATATACGGATGAGTATCATAACATCCCCAGGAGTATGCTCCGCTCGTCTTGCCCTCATTTTCATATACATCGACCCAGCCTCCTTCAAGACCTTCCTTAAGGGTATTCGTATAGCTGTTTCCGAGAGGTTTTAGGCTTTCAGTGACCATTTCCCTGGACTCTTCATAGGTGATCTTAAAATCAATATCCTCAACAATAGGCACATAGAGGTCATACATATGAAGCTTTTTTACCTTTAATGCTTTTTTCCTTAGTTTCATATATTTATGCATGGCATCAAGGTTTGCAGATACTGCATTTATAAGGTTATCGTATACTGATATTGGAGCATTATCATCAAAAATGGCAGCCTCAATACTTGAAGGATATTTACGGACTTTGCTGAAGAAAAGATCCTTTTTAACACTTGAACTAAGCGTGGAAGAGATAGTATTTTTCTGCTTTTTATAAGTGGTATAGAGAGCTTTAAAAGCATCTTTTCTGACCCTTCTGTTCCTGCTTTCCATAAACTTAGAG
>JALHTA010000279.1 GCA_022865545.1 Actinomycetota bacterium
AAAAGAACTCCTGGATGATATTTTTGAAGAAGATGCCGGCAGCATGGAAAATAATAAGTCAGGTTCGCGTCCTGAATGGTGGAGCTATAGCTAAGATCTGTAAATAATTATTTCTTTAAGCATGGTTTTTTTTGATATGAATGGTATTCCTACGGCCTGCTTGGGCTCTTCCCCTATGATCTACTTTTTAGTGCCCTCTCGACAACACTATATTTATTTCCTGCATTCCAGAATAAAAATCCATCTATTCCCAGATCCTCTGTTGCTTTTAACTGAAGCAGGATCTCTCTTTCAGTATATCTCATCTGGAGCCCAAATGCCTGTATCCATGGAATAATAAGGCAATCTGTATCTCCAATTCTATTAAGGCCCTTGTCGAGCGTATGTTTTACTACTTCATAGGGATGTGCCTCCGGAAGACTATATCCGAGAAAACCCGATGAGTAATGTGACGGATAAGGCATAGGGTATAAATAATCAAGATATGGTGCAAGTTCTTCAATAAGCTGGCCTATGCCCTGATCGTTTTCTGCAATAAGTACAAAACCATAAACATCAGCGGATATTTTTACCTGATAATTTCGGGTAGCTTTTCTGATCGTTTCCAGAAAACCGGAAATGGCCCAGGTCTTTTCCCTGTCTTCAGTATTTGAAGGATAATAAGCAAGATGAAGTTTTCCTTTGGAGGGACCCCTAATATAGTCAAATTGTATTTCATCAATACCTTTTTTTACAAGCTCCATGACAAGTTCAGTATAATATCCCCAGACCTCCCTACTGTATATATCTGCCCAATAACCTCCGTCAAGATAAGCCGGATTTCCATTATTAATATTCTGTATTGAAAGATCCGGCCGCGCTTTGGGAAGGATACTATCTTTGAATAGAACGATCCTTGCTATACTGTATATGCCTCTTTCATCCATTTCAGCAATGATCTCATCGATATCATATAGGGGTTTTACTGCGCCTATTTCATTAAAAAATTCAACATCAGAGCTATAGCTTATGTGGCCTTCGTCTTCCTTGGCATTAAATACTATTGCATTTAGCTCAGTTTCCTCTATTAATCTATAGATATCATCTCTCTTCTGGCTGGATGCCAGGCTATACCCTGTAAGATAGACTGCTTTCTGTGTCCCCCCTGTTATTTTCCTGGGTTTGCTATTAAAGGTCCATATAAAATCAGGATAATCTGGTTCAAAAGCTGATAGTTCTCCTATAGGCATTAAGAGAAATATGATAAGAAAAGCAATAATAATTATCCTGGTTCCCAAACGGAAGGTTCTACTCTTTTTCGTATATTGTATGCTTGGTTTATTACTCACTTAAAAATATTGTGGTCTGCTTATAAATAATAGCAGTATTTTAAGGGTTTTATTTAAAAAATAAAATAAATTTAACACTATTTTTAGTTTATCATAAAAAACTATATAAAAGACATTGGAATTAGTCTGTCTGTGCTTTAAAATTAATTTATTATGGAAGAAAAAATCAATATACTGG
>JALHTA010000280.1 GCA_022865545.1 Actinomycetota bacterium
GCAAAAAGTGCGATAAGCCTCAGTGGAGTAATACCATTTGCTATAAGTTCAGGGTCATCGGAAAAAATACTGATGAGTACCTGTGGAAATGCCACCATGAATATGAAACCGGCAAATGCAATAATTGAGGTCCAGATGAGACCTTCCTTTAATGCTCCTTTTACCCTTCCATATAATTTTGCTCCATAATTGAATCCAACAATCGGTGCAAATCCATGGCTTATACCGAGTATTGGCATAAATATCATGTCTATTATCCTTATCCCGATTCCAGTTATGGCAATATAGGTATCCCCTCCGTATATCCTTACTACTTTTATAAATACCATGAATAGTATACTTCCTATTATTTCCATTAAAAATGATGGAAAACCGACAGCAAGTATCTCCCTCATTACGGATTTATTTGGCTTAAATACTTCACCTTTAAAGTGGTATATGCTAGCCCGGGACCTGAAATATATTATGATAAACACAAGGCTTGAGATCTGGCTTATAACAGTAGCAATAGCTGCTCCCCTGACTCCCATCTTCAGGACAAATATAAAAATGGGGTCAAGGATAATATTTAGAACCGCTCCGATCACCATTGCATACATCGATGCTCTTGGCTTACCCTCAGCTCTTATCAAATTATTGCTATTTATTGAAAGTGAAAAGAATATGAATCCAAAAAGCATTATTGAAAGATAGTCATTTGCATATGGAAGTATAGCAGGAGATGCCCCCAGGAATTCTAGTATCCTATCCATAAAGAAATAAAATACTGCTATAACAACAATATTTAATATCATATTTATAATAAAACTATTTCCTGCAGCTATAAGCGCTCTTTCTTTATCGCCCTTTCCGAGTGAACGGGATACTATAGAAGCCGAACCAATCCCTGTAAGAAGTCCTATGGCTATAATAAATATTAGTATTGGAAGAACTATGGTCAGCCCTGCAATAGCATCTGTACCCACAGCATTACCCACAAATATAGTATCTACAAAATTATATAGGGCAACTATTATCATCCCGATAACTGATGGCAGGGAATATTTAAATAGAAGCGACCTTAAGTTTTCATTCAAAATCTGTTTTTTTTGTTCTTCCATTTTTTTTAAGAGGTGGAACCTTTAATGAATAATATCCGGGACAAAATACTCCCCTAGTTGCTTATACCATTTTCTACAGTAATCCTATTGATTATCCTCAGTTCCCTTAGAACAAACACTACTGTGACGGCAAAAGAAAGAAGATCAGAAACTGGCCATGAAAGAAATACACCGTTTAGATTAAAGAATATTGGGAGAATAAATATTGCTGGGGTTAGAAAAATCACCTGTCTTGAAAAATTAATTATAAGAGCTGGTATTGGTTTACCTATTGCCTGAAAAAGTGCTCCCCCCACTATTAAAAAACCAAGTATCGGTAAAAATATGACTATGATCCTCATAGGGAGAATCCCATTATTTACTACCTGAGTATTGTCAGTGAAGATCCTTAAAAGATATTTTGGAAAAAACATCATTGCTATAAACCC
>JALHTA010000281.1 GCA_022865545.1 Actinomycetota bacterium
TATCGGTTCGGACCATAAAGAAAAGGTAAACCTGGGTTTACCTTTTTGTACTAGTCATAAAATTTAAAGTAGAAAATACCTTAGGGTTTACAAGTGTCCCATTTACCTTAAGCCTCGCAATGAATATTAGCACCTGTGCTAAAGCCCGCATCGCCTATAAGACCAATTAATCCCCTTATCTTATCTTTCTGTGGGAGGAAGGGTGGGAGATCTCTATAACCATAATAAAACTGTCCTTTTGGAGGATAGTTTTATATATATTTTGTGTTGTCATTCTAGAATTAGCCAACTTTTGGAATAAATCTTACATCCAGTTCAGTATCTAAAGCCTCTGCTATTTTTTCTAATAATCTTAATGATGGATTATGTCTTCCGCTTTCTATTCTTGCTATGCTTGACTGTTTTGCACCGGTTAGCTCAGCCAGCTGTTCCTGAGTTAAATTCTTCTTTCTTCTTAAAGCAAGTATCTGCCTTATTATTCTATATTCTGGTTCTAGTTTTTCGTATTCTTTTTTAAATTCCGGGTCTTTTAAAAGTTCCTTTTTAAATTCTTTCCATTCCATTATCTATTTATTCATCTCCTTCTATTTTTATATTCTATCATTCTCCTCTTTGCTGTCTCCAGTTCCCTTTTAGGAGTCCTATTTGTCTTCTTTTTAAAACCGTGCAGGAGTACAAAAGTTTTTTCAGTATGCAGAAAATAAATAATTCTAACATAGTCTGAACCAAATCTTACCCTTAATTCCCACAAACCTTTATACTCTTTACCGGCAAGTTTTTTAACAAATGGAGGGCCTAGATATATGCCCTCCGACCTTATATTTTCAATCTCCTGCGCAACCTTTGCTCTTTCTTTAGTCGGTAAATTGACTATAAAATTCCTAACTGGCTCTTCAAGGCTGTCTTTTCTGTAAAATACTATCTTCCACATTTAATTTATAATATAACAAACTTGTTATAATTTATCAATTGTCTTTTTTAGACCATTATTATATGGTTAGTGCATTTAAGCTTAATATTTCTCCGGCTTCTGCAAGTCTTTCACCACTTTCAATCCTTTTATTTAAGTAATAGAGGAAACAGGTAGATTTGTAAATATATCCAGCTGCTCGAGTGTTTGGGCTGGTTTTCTCCCCTCTTCCATTTCTTTTCTTATTAGAATTGTGCAGGGTTTTCCCGGGATGGGCTCAACTACTATACTTTTGTAATTGTAGAATTTAGATCTGGGAGAGCTTGCAAAGTATTCTTTCCTGGTCCTGTAGTCATATATCCACATTTTATTTTCCTTTCTACCCCCTAACCACCAATAAGATTATGTTGCCTGAAGCTATAAAAACCTTTTTGAGTAACTACTATATGGTCAAGTACATTTATGCCTAAAATTTCTCCTGCCTTTTCAAGTCTTTTTGTGATTTCCATGTCATCAATTGAAGGCTCCGGGTCCCCTGAGGGATGGTTATGCATAAAAATCACGCTTGCAGAATTTGAAAGTATTGCACCTTTATAAACTTCCCTCGGGTGGACGATTGAAGCTGTAAGACTGCCTACTGAGACTACTTCAAAACTTATAATCTGGTTTTTAACATTTAGGTGCATACATATAAATTTTTCCCGGTCTGACTTTAAAAGATTTTCTGCAAATTCCGACTTTGCGACTTCTTCACTGCTGTTGTACTTCTGGCCAGAAACTTTTACTTCCCTAACCATTGATAACTCTACCTGTGGAATAAA
>JALHTA010000282.1 GCA_022865545.1 Actinomycetota bacterium
AGTAAAAGGGATAAATATATTCGGATTTGATAAGCTTACAGATGTAATTTCTTTTTTGGAAGGGGTAACCCCATATAGTGTTTCAAAAGAACCAAAATGTGAGAATACAATACAGAATTCTTACCTATTTGATTTTCAGGAGGTCCAAGGTCAAGAGGCTATTATAGAATTTATTATGGTAGCTGCGGCAGGAGGTCATAACTTACTTATGTCTGGAGCACCAGGCTGTGGTAAGTCTATGATAGCCAAAAGAATACCATCAATCTTACCATCAATGACAGAGAAGGAAGCGCTAGAAGTAACAAAAATATATAGTGTAGCAGGCATTTTAAAAAACAGAGGAGCATTAATAACAGAAAGACCATTTAGAGCACCGCATCACAATGCTTCTATGAATTCGCTAGTAGGTGGGGGAAGCAATGCCACACCTGGAGAAATTTCACTTTCTCATAACGGGGTGTTGTTTTTAGATGAGATTGCAGAATTTAATAAGAAAACTTTAGATGCTTTAAGGCAACCTATGGAAGATAATGAGGTTACTATTTCTAGAGTTAAATACACTAATGTTTACCCTGCAAGTTTCATGCTTATAGCTGCTATGAATCCATGCCCTTGTGGTTATTATGGGCAACAAAAATGTCATTGTACGGATTATGAGGTTCAGAAATATAGGCAGAAAATATCAGGACCGATGTTAGACCGTATAGATATACAAAAGTATGTTATGCCTGTAGATTTTATAAAACTTTCAGATAATTCCAAAGGAATTAGTTCTTTTGAGATAAGAAAAAAAGTGGAGTTCGCTAGAAATATACAAAGGGAAAGATATAAAAATAATAATAAAGTGAACTCAAATGCAGAAATGACACCGGATTTAATTAAAAAGTTTTGCATACTTGATGATGATAGTAAAAAGCTACTAAGAATGGCTTTTAATAGATTTAATTACAGTGCAAGGACTTATCATAAATTCTTAAAAGTAGCAAGAACCTTTGCAGATATAGACGGGTCAGAGAATATAAGTAAGAAGCATATGGCCAAAGCATTATTGTGTAGAGATTTGGACAAAGAACAAGTAAACATGGTAGTGATTTAGTATGGTCACAAATGATAGTGATCTACTCTACTGGATATGGTTATCACAAATTAATGGCATAGGGCCAGTTATTGCAAAAGTGTTATTAGATATTTTTAAAACCCCAGCAAAAATTTATAAAGCTACCAAAGATGAACTTATAAATATAAATCGAATTGGTAATGCTACTGCAGATATAATTCTTGATTCTAAATCTTTAGCAACCTCAGAAGAGATTTTAAATAAATGTAAAAAAGCGAATATAAGAATATTAACTTCTAAAGATTCCCTATATCCAATTGAAGTAAAAGATATTATGAAAGCTCCAATTATTTTATATTATAGAGGTAATATTATAGAAGATAGTATGGGAGTAGCAATTGTTGGTAGTCGTAGATGCACTGAGTATGGCAAAATATTAACAGTAGAAGCAGCGGAGTTCTTAACTCAAAATAACATACCAGTTATCAGTGGGATGGCTAAAGGGATAGACGGGTATGCTCAAACAGCTTGCCTAAAAGCAGGTGGATACACTTTAGCTATCCTAGGGTGTGGGGTAGACATATGTTATCCAAAAGAACATATAGAACTTATGACGAAGATTATAGAAAAAGGGGCCGTTATTTCAGAATATCCACCAGGAACAAGGCCGAATCTTAATTATTTTCCAATGAGAAATAGATTAATAAGTGCTTGGTGTAAAAAACTTTTAGTGGTGGAAGCTGGAGAGAAAAGTGGATCTCTTCTCACTGCTGGATTTGCAAAAGAGCAGAACAGACAAGTATTTGCAGCACCAAATAGTATTTATAGTAGAGAAAGTATAGGCACAAATAAGTTGATAGCTGAAGGTGCTGAAATATATTTAACCCCAAGTCAGTTATTATTAGATAATATGAGGACACCAATAATGGATAATGAAAAAGAAAGTATAGCACCAATGGGTGATGATTTAACTTCCTTAGAAAAAATTATACTTACAGAAATAGGAGCAAGTGCTATGACAGTAAATGAATTGTTATTTAAATTAAAAGGGGATAGGTCAGATATTTTGGAGGCTTTATTAATAATGGAATTAATGGGTAGGATAATAAATGTTGCGGGTAAGTATAAGGTCCAGAAGAGCCCGTCGACCCATGTGAAATTTTAGAGAACATGAAACTAGGTAATTACAATTTATGTAATGGGGTCGTGTCAGCGACCTAGTATATGGGAAATCATAAACTAGGCATGTGTAAGCTAGGTGAAGCTGGAACATCTGATGCGGATTCATTATATAACTACTCTCCATGAATATCGTCCTCCTGTATTTTTAT
>JALHTA010000283.1 GCA_022865545.1 Actinomycetota bacterium
TAAGGGGAGCACTTTTAATATAATATTAAAAGATATTGCCGTTGCATCGGTAGATGAAATATCTACCGGTAAAGAAGATATCCTGCTGGCTAATATAAGATTTAGAAAACAGGTAATACTTATAGTGGATGATATCGAATCAAATAGAATACTTTTAAGAGAATCACTGAAGCCTCACGGTCTTAGTACAATAGAAGCAGTAGATGGCAAGCAGTCAATTGACATGGCAAGGGAGTATTCGCCCGACCTGATACTTATGGACCTAAGAATGCCTGTAATGGACGGATACGAAGCAATAAAAATTTTAAAAGCTGACAGTGTCCTGAAAGATATTCCGGTTATTGTGCTAACTGCATCTGCCATGAAAGAGGAGCAAGAAAAAATAGATAAATTGAATTGTGAAGGCTATTTAAGAAAACCCATCAAAAAAAATAAGCTGCTACTTGAGCTTGTAAAATATCTTGCCTATACTGGAGATAAGGTAGAGTCTGGAAAAGGAGTGACTGAGGCAGGAGAAGATAAAACTACCGGGGCAGTAAAAACCACTTCAGGAAAGAAAGCAGATGGCGGCCTTACTTCCGGGCAGAGAAAGAAACTTCCGGAACTTATAACCCTGATGGAGGGTAATTTAAAAGATGACCATATAAAAGTCACTGAGTCATTTATAATGGATGATATCAAGGATTTTGCGGCCAGGATAGAAAAGCTGGGTAAAAAATATAATATAAGACCGGTCCGGCAGTGGGCAGATAAAATTACCAGTCAGGCAGAAAGTTTTGATATGGAGAATCTGCCTGCAAGCCTTAATTATTTTCAAGAATTAATCGAAAAGGTTAAAAAGTTATTAAACTGATCCTACAGGTGGAATGAATAAGGTTTGCTTTCTTAATTTATTTATAAATTTTAAGATGGTGAGTTATTCTTATAAGAGGCGGTAAATATGAATGATAATAGTATATTCAAAGAAAAGACCCCCCTGATCCTGATAGTGGACGATGTGGTAAAAAATTTGCAGGTCCTGGGAACTATATTGAGCAAGCAAAATTACAAGATCGCCGCTGCAAATAATGGTGAACAGGCTATAAAAATTGCAAACAATACTCTTCCCGATCTTATACTGCTTGATATTATGATGCCGGGCATAAGTGGTTTTGAGGTATGTAGCAGATTAAAAAAGGACCCCAGGACCAAAGATATATCCATAATATTTTTAACAGCAAAAATAGAGCCTGAAGATATTGTTAAAGGGTTTGAAGCAGGTGGAGTAGATTATGTGATCAAACCGTTTAATTCTATAGAACTTTTGGCCAGAGTCAAAACACATCTTGAGTTAAAAATAAGCAGGGATCTGCTAAAGACAAAAAATGAACAATTGAGGGAGCTAGCTATTACCGATAGCATGACCGGACTATATAATCACCGCTATATTGTTGATAGCCTGTCAGAGAGGATCGCTGAAGCTAAAAGATATAAGCAGTCACTATCTGTGGCAATGCTTGATATAGACTATTTTAAAAAAGTAAATGATAATCACGGAAACCTCTTTGGGGATTTTGTGCTGATAAGGATTTCTACAATAATAGAGGAGAGCATTAGAAAAACAGATATTGCAGGAAGATATGGTGGAGAGGAATATCTAATTATTTTTACAAATACTGATAAAAAAAGTGCCTTTAATACCCTGGAGAGAATAAGAAAATCGATAGAAAAGGAAAAGTGGGACAAGGGGGATCTGGTGGTTACAATAAGTGGTGGTCTTTCTGAACTTGAAGATGAAGATTATTCAAAACTTATAAAGAAAGCGGACAATTTACTCTACAAAGCCAAAGAAAATGGCAGAAATAGAAATGAGATGTAGGTTTAGTAGCCAGGCTCAGAGGGAATTATTATCCAGGACAACTATTGACTCATGTGGAGTCCTTATTGTGGGGGCCGGTCCTGCGGGAGCTTCCCTTGCTTCTTTCCTGGCAGGTAAAGGGATCGAGTGCATACTTATAGATAAAAAGAAAAGGATCGATATACCATTAAGATGCGCCGAGTATGTACCTCGAGCCATA
>JALHTA010000284.1 GCA_022865545.1 Actinomycetota bacterium
AATTGTACTAAAGAGGTTCATAAGACCAGGCCCCAGAAAATTTCTTATGGCTTCCAGGTCATTGGTCATAAGGGCCATTATGCTTCCTGTTCTGGTATTTATGAAAAATGATGAATCCAGATCTTGAAGGTGGGCAAAGAAATCGGTCCTGATGCTGTATTCTATCTTCCTGGAAATACCGATTATTATTCTTCTCATATAATACCTAAAAACACCCTGGACCGCTGCAATCCCTACAAGAAAACCCGCATATCTTAGCAACAGGGATGTATCAGGCAGTCTTTCAATACTGTCTATGGCCAGTTTAAGTATCCAGGGTATAAGGAGTGCAAGCCCATCAGTAAGAAGGATAAATAATACACTTCCGCTGAAGTGGAGTTTGTGTCTCTTTAAATATTTTAAAAGCGTCCTGAGCTCTTTTATTTGTATCTCCTTACAGCACCGGTGCCCGGTAAATGGGCGGGTATAATGTATCTATACTAAATGTATGGTCCCACAATAATCCGGGAAATTAATTCTATTTATATATTGTATCAACAATTCTGGTCAATTCTAAAATTATAATCATTATTTTTCTAAAGTAAATTTTAAATTTTAATTATTAAGCATTTAAAGCTACCCCAAAACAGGTCGAGGAAGAGCAATAAATTATTTATATTATAAACAAAAAATTTTAATTTATTTACTAATAAAACGATAAACAAAACTTATAGAAAATAATCTTTGAAACATCTTGAATTTTCGAATCATAGGTGTAAAACACCTCTCTATTATTTAATTTTTATATCCTGGAGAAAATATGGAGATGGGAAATATTCTTTGGCCGATAATTATATTCTTTGCTATTACATTAACAGTGAGTATTGGAACACTGCGCCTTATCCTAATGGTCAGGGGCCAGCGCCTTCTGTCTATAATTATAGGTTTTTTTGAAGCAAGCATCGGTATAGCGGCTATAGCAAAAATAATAAGGGATGTTTCGGGAATTTATTCAATCCTGGCTTATGGCGCAGGTTTTGCTGCAGGACTTTTTATCGGGATGGTAATATCGGATAAGATCTCTAAAAATATTATGAGCACCAATATAATTTCAAATAAATCCCATAATGAAATAGAAGAATTACTCCGGGAGAATGGATTTGGAGTTACCAGTTTTTATGGCAATGGAAAAGATGGAAATCTAAAAATATTGAATGTGATATGCAGGAATACCAAACTGATTAAGTTAAATAAAATAGTATGCAAGGAAGATCCAAAAGCTTTCCTTGTAACTCACCGCCTGGAAGGTTTAAGGGGCGGATTTTTCTATGATATGAAACCTAATCGCTAAAAGAATCCTCGATAATTTATACAATATGGGGAATCAATGCCAGAGAAACCAAAGAGGGACATTGAGGTGATTACCTGTTCACCGGAGTGAAGGGAGCAGGATCTTCTTCACTGCTCACACCTAATGTACCGGCTGCTTCATCCTGAAGTTCCGAGAACTCTTCTATGAGTGCACGGCTTATTTCATCTATTGCAGCTTTATAGTTCTTTGCATCAACAAGGTCCTTAAAATCATCTATTATATTTTCAGCAGTGGGATTTATGGGGTCACCGATAAAAATATTGATCCTCTGGAATGTATTGGCGATTATGGAGATTATTCCCTCAGCCACATTGCTCCTGGCAATAAAGCTGTCCGGATGTACCCCTCTGCGTAGATTATGAATATAGATAGGGATTATAGGCAGTCTTGTCTTATAGCTCAGATATGCGGCTCCACCTTTAAATGAGTCAATCTTGCCTTCCTTGTTTAGCCTGCCTTCAGGATAAATCCCGAATAACACATTCTTTTTCCTGGATATGGTAAAGAGTTCTTTAAAAGTAGTAGCATTTTTCATAAACTGCTTCTTGTAAATTGGAATACTGTTGGCAAATCTTCTCATAAAGTAGTTTGTAAGTCTGGTGCCAAAATTATCCGATGAGGCTATAAAGTATATCTTTTTTCTTACAGCTCCAAGAAGCACTATCGGATCGGCCCCGGTTGTATGGTTGATGGCAAGTATTGCCGAGGAGTCTTTAGGGATTTTTTTGCGGTCAAATACTCTTATCCTTACAAATAATTTAAAAAAATTAATAAACAATACCCTAGGTATGCTAAAAAAGAAATCTGCAATTTTTACTTTTAATTCTCTCATCACATATATATTATAATTATAGAAATTAAAAATAGCCACAGGGTAGGATCAACTTCAGTAATTAAAAAAATTGAAATAAACGGCCACAGGATTTATTTTGATGAAGATACACTGATGCCCCTTGCTCTTGTCTATGGGAGAGCCCTTGGATTTGTAAAGGAGATATTTGATGTCCTTTCAAAAAAAATGGATACTTTTGATTATGAGGTGTCTTTTGACGAGACAAATACGATTACAACTCCGGAGGCATTACTAAAATGCATTTCAATGCTAAGCAAAGTATCCTGAAGTAGCTATAATAGATAAAGTCTTTGGTTAGTGGACCTTATCCTATGAAGTTTTTGGGGTTGAAGACTTTTTGATAAAGACAATAGAGAATCCACCCGAAGTATGGGACATTCTAAAAAAACTATTTCAGGTAACTTTATCCTTTGCAAAGGCCCAGATCGAAGCAGGAGCTGATATTATTACCATAGCAGACCATGCTACAAGAGACCTCTATAGTCCTTATTCCAATCCACTCTATGTTAGCGAATCAGATAGAATTATCAACAATACTACATTTAGATACTAAATTCTATACTATCTAGGACTAAACACTCTCAAGAGCTACAGCAGAGCCCATCCCACCACCAACACACAAACTGGCAAGAGCTTTTTTGCTCTGTCCGTGTTTGATCCTCAAAGCCAGATGCACGATTAGACGTGCCCCACTAGCCCCTATAGGATGACCTAATGCTATGGCTCCGCCATCAGGGTTAACCTTCCTGCTATCAAGGCCTAGCTCCCGAATACAGGCAATGGACTGTGAAGCGAAAGCTTCATTTAGTTCTATCGTGTCAAAATCGCCCATTTTGAAATTATTCTGCACGCCCGGGGAGCAGGCGGAGTGGGCGGATCGGTTCCGCCGGGGCGGTCTGAGCTATCGCGTAGTCAAGCAGGCGATTTTCGATCGCTTCATGGAGATCTTCGGTCCGGCGCGCGCGCGCCGAAGGGAGCTTGATAGCCAGCCCGATTATGTGGAAGAAGTTATGCGCAGGGGCGCCGAAAAAGCCCGGGCTGTAACTCGCCCCCTCGTCCGCGAGGTGCGCGACGCCGTCGGCATCCCCAACCCCTGACTGAAAACCACAAAGACCTCGAAGGCTTCAAAGAACCCTAAGATTTTCTTTGAGGTCTTCGAGGTCTTTGTGGTTTTCAGTCAGGGGTTGGGGATGCCGACGGCGTCGCGCACCTCGCGGACGAGGGGGAGAGTTACAGCCCGGGCTTTTTCGGCGCCCCTGCGCATAACTTCTTCCACATAATCGGGCTGGCTATCAAGCTCCCT
>JALHTA010000285.1 GCA_022865545.1 Actinomycetota bacterium
CCTCCTTGAGGTAGGTATGCTAGGTGTCTTTTTATCACTGGATTTTATACTTTTCTATGTATTCTGGGAGCTTGTATTGCTTCCCATGTATTTCCTTATCGGTATCTGGGGGGGTTCAAACAGGCTCTATGCAGCCATTAAGTTCTTTATTTATACACTGCTTGGAAGTGTTTTGATGTTAGTCGGAATACTTATGATATATTTCAATTCGGGTCTGGGGACCTTCGATATGCTTGAGCTTATCAATAATGGGATGGCAAGGAATCTTCAAAGCTGGATATTCCTCCTCATGTTTATGGGGTTTGCTATCAAGGTTCCCATGTTTCCATTCCACACATGGCTGCCGGATGCTCACACAGAAGCGCCTACAGCCGGCAGCGTGATACTTGCAGGAGTACTGCTTAAGATGGGAGCATATGGATTCATAAGGATCGGTATCCCCATACTTCCCGAAGCAATGAAAGCCTGGGCTCCCGCGATAGCTATACTCTCTGTAATAGGGATAGTCTATGGAGCACTGGCCTGCCTCATACAGAAGGATCTTAAACGGCTTATCGCTTTCTCATCAGTCTCTCATATGGGGTTTGTCATGCTGGGCATAGCTTCCCTTACCCCTACATCTGTAAATGGCGCGGTACTGCAGATGTTTAATCACGGATGTATCACGGGGATGCTCTTCCTGATCGTAGGGATGATGTATGAAAGGACCCATACAAGGATGATCTCTGATCTTGGTGGATTTTCAAATAAGATACCACTTCTTTCAGGAATACTTGCATTCACTGCATTTGCTTCGCTGGGCCTGCCAGGCCTCAGCGGGTTCTGGGGAGAGTTCCTTGTACTATTCGGGACCTTTAAGTTAAATACCGTATTTTCGAAAGTGATGGTATATATTGCAGTTATAGGAATAGTACTCGGAGCAGCATATCTATTATGGATGCTGCAGAGAGTCATCTTCGGAAATTATAATGAAAAGCTTGGAGATCTTAAGAAGATAACATGGATAGAGTTTGTCACACTTGCACCGCTTATCGTAATAATAATTTTTATTGGAGTCTATCCTACACCGCTTATTAATATGATTAATAGTTCAGTAGTATATATTTTGGGGATGTAATATGAGTTTAGACATTATGGCAATAATTCCGGAAATAGTGCTGGTATGCTTTGGTTTTCTAGTGCTTATGCTTTCAGTATTTACCGGTAAAAGTTTTGACAGGGCAGTAGCGCCGCTGGCAGTATTCGGCCTGGTCGCCTCAGCTGTAGCAATCTTTATATTTAATTTTAACAGGCTGGGTTCATTCTTTAATATGTCCTTTATGGTGGATGATTATTCTATTTTCTTCCGACTGTTTACTCTGCTGACAGCAATAATAATAGTCGGTCTCTCAGTTACATATATCAAGGACAGCATGATCATAAAGCGCAATATTGGGGAGTTTTATTTCCTTATCCTTATGGTGACCTCGGGTACCATGCTTATGAGTGCTGCAGGGGACCTGATAATGCTTTTTGTATCTCTTGAACTTGTAAGTATGCCCACTTATATACTGGCCGGTTATGAGAAGACTAATGAGAAATCCAATGAAGCCTCTCTTAAATATTTCATATTAGGTGTACTTGCTTCGGCAGTACTGGTTTACGGTTTTTCACTTATCTACGGAGCTACCGGTAAAATAATACTAACAGAGATCTCGGAAGTTATTATTTCCGGCGGGATGATCGAGGGAAATTATCTGCTTATTACAGGGGTGATAATGGCGCTTATCGGTTTTGGCTTTAAAATCGCAGCCGCCCCATTCCATTTCTGGGCTCCGGATACATATGAGGGATCTCCGACAATAATAACGGTCCTCATCACCACTATCGCAAAGCTTGCAGCATTTGCAGGGCTCATAAGGTTTTTATATGTTGGAATAAGTAATTTTGGCAGTTCACTGTGGATTATTTTATTCATTGTGGTACTCTCTCTTCTTTCAATGATCCTTGGAAACCTTATGGCTCTTCCACAAAAGAATTTTAAGAGGCTAATGGCATATTCATCCATAGCTCATGGCGGATATATGATGATAGCTTTTGTGGCAGCAACGAATGGAGCCCAGTGGGCAGTCTTTCTATATCTTATGGCCTATATAATGATGAACCTGGGGGTCTTTGCAGTAGCTATGCTTGTGGAGAAAACCAGAAAGTCAGAGGAGATATCTGCTTTTGCAGGGATCGGCAAGAGCAATCCCTTCATTTCCATATGCATGGTGATCTTTTTGGTCTCTATGGTTGGACTACCGCCTTTTGCAGGATTTATAGGTAAGCTTTTTGTATTTAAAGCCGGTATAGAGGCAAACCTTACCTGGCTTGTAATAATCGCTGTGCTCACTAGCGTAATATCCCTTTACTATTATGTGAACATAATTAAACACATGTTCTTCTTAAAATATGATGGAGATAAAAAAGAGGCAAAGATTGCGACATCGAAAGTATATATTGCGATCATCAGTTTTTGTGCAGTAGGTACCATTCTTATGGTCGTCCTTCCATCCATATTTATATCGATCTCGGAGAATGCAGTTGTTGCAGGACTGGGATTTTAGATCAGCACTCTATTTTTAAAAGATCCCCGAATTTAATTACTTGAATTGTAGCTATATCAGTGCTAGTATGTAGCTACAATCAGGAGGATTTATTATGGAAAAAGTTGGAATAAGAGAGCTTAAAAATAATTTAAGTAAATACTTACGGGATATAAAAAGTGGAAAATCCCTGGTTATTACCGATAGACGACAATCCATAGCTCTTATTGAACCTATTAAGTCTTCAACATTGAAGAATATTTACCCATTATTGGAAAATGGAATTGCTTCATGGAATGGGGGAAAACCCCATGGAACCTCTATTAAAATAACAGGAAGAAAGACTGTTTCCAAAAGGGTAAGCGAGGATAGAAGGTGAATATATATCTTGATACTAGTGCACTGGTAAAGCTTTATATTGAAGAAGATGGATCTGATATTGTAAATGATCGCACAGACAAAGCTACTATTGTATCTACATCAAGAATAGCTTATGTTGAAGCACTTTCAGCATTTGTTCGTTGTAAGAATGAAAAAGTGCTTTCAAAAAATAACTATGATAAATGCATTGCTTGTTTTAAATTTGATTGGGAGATGTATTTTGTAATAGAAGCCTCAGAAAAAGTAATCAAAATTGCCGGAGGTTTAATTGAAAACCATAGTATCAGGGGTTTTGATTCTATACACCTGGCCTCTGCAATGATATTAAAAAAAGAGATCAATCAAAGTATTGATTTCATGTGCTGGGATGATAGATTACTGGAGGCTGCAAAAAAGGAAGGATTTAAAACCTGGCCTCAATAGATTTGTTTAACAAGATATATATTAGGAAAAAGAAAAATGAAATTTATTGATTATAAATGCCAGGACTGCGGTGAGGTATCTGAGCTTTTTATCAGGGGAGATGATGAGTCGCAGATAAAATGCGAAAAGTGCGGCTGCAGTAATATGGTAAAAGTATTTGCCGCGGTAGGACTCAAGAGCAGTTCATCAGATGATAGTTTCTCCTCAGGTTCTTCCTGCGGAGGGTGTTCGGGTGGAAACTGCGGTACATGTTCAAGATAATTTTACTCCGGGGATTCAAGATTTTATCCCGGTAATAAGTTTTAGGAAATATGGATCCATATATAAAATGGGTAATCAATTAAAAAATAGAATAGAGGTA
>JALHTA010000286.1 GCA_022865545.1 Actinomycetota bacterium
ATTCAGCAAAATTTAATCCTTCTTTTCCATCACTTGCCAGATCAAAAACATATCCTTCTTCTTTAAGCCTTTTACCTATAAGTTTTAATAACTGTTTTTCATCTTCTATGACTAATAATCTCATTTATTTCCTTTTCATTTCATTTACCTTAGATATTATCATTTTTACTGGTTTTTTCAAAAAGTCAAACATTAATTAATTTTAAGCTTTAAAAAGTATTGTCTTTATTATAGGTATCTACTAGTATTTTAAAATAATAATCTCGGATTATCAGATTTAGTTATGATAAAGATTTCCTGAGGGAATGAACCTGACTAAGTAATAAACAGAAAAAAATTATTTTACAGAGAGTCTGGCAGACCAGTCCTCAACTCTTCCGGGATAAGCTAAGTCGTATTTTGTGTTTCCCTGCAAATATCAGCTATTCCTTTAAATTTATATTTATCTGGAAGCTCCTCAAGAGAGTTTACTACAAAAGCCGAATAATTTCTGAACCTTACATAGTCTAAGATATCATTTTTTGTTGCAGGGAACTCCATCTCCTGTAGTGCATTTCTTATTTCAATATCACAGACTATTTTAATATTTTTACATATCTCATCATTACTATAATAAATTTTATTTTCTAGTTTATTTAAGGCAATTCCTGAAGCTTCGCTGATATTATTATCAATAATATGAGTTAATATCTCATTCTTGCTTTTAGGAAACTTAATACTCCTTAAAGCATCCATTATTTCCCTATTACAAAATATAGGCATGACCTACCTCCTCTTATTTATACTCTATTTCATTTTTTTTAATAAAAAACCAGAAAAATATAAAATATTAAATTTTTAGCTCGCTTTCAAAAGAACAAATTCAATGGATTGAAACATAATTGTAACAATAATAACAATATACCTGAGTAAAATGTATCATACTATTATTATTAATTCAATAATTTATATTGAAATAATAATTCTAAGGGGATTTTACTTTATGATAAATCAAATAAATATTGGATTAAGATTTAAAGCCCCTTACAGAACTTCTCTATCCTATTCATACCTTCGACTATTTTATCCATGGAAGCTGCATAGCTTATTCTTACATATCTGTCATCTCCGAATGCAGATCCGGGAACAACTGCAACTCTTCCTTCTTCAAGAAGCTGGCCTGAGAAATCATCCGAGCTTTTTATCCTGCTATTGTATAGGTCTGAGACCTTAGGAAATGCATAGAAGGCTCCTTCAGGAAGACCGCATTCTATACCATCAATAGCTTTTAATCTGTCATATACATAATTTCTTCTCTTCTCGTATTCATTCCTCATAAGCTCTACGCTGCCCTGATCTCCCTCCATGGCTTCAATAGCTGCCCACTGGGCGATCGAACATGGATTTGAGGGTGACTGTCCCTGTATTTTTGACATCTGCTTTATAATAGCCTGATCAGCGGCACAATATCCTATCCTCCAACCAGTCATGGCATATGTCTTAGATACTGCATTCACTGTGATTGTTATATCCTTTAGGTCCTGACTGAAGCCGGCAATACTGTGGTGGGTGACATCGCCATAAATAAATTTCTCATATACTTCGTCAGCTATAATGTAAATTCCGTTTTCCAAACATATCTGTGCTACCTCTTCCAGCTCTTCTTTGGAGTAGACTGCACCGGTAGGATTATTTGGGCTGTTTATGATTATGAGTTTTATGGGATTTTTAAAATCTGCAATAATTTTTTTCAGATGGTCTTTATCCAATTTCAAATCTTCCTTGAAATCTACTTCAAGGGGAACCCCATCAGATAATACTACTTGCTGTGTATAGCTTACCCAATAAGGTTTTGGGATAAGTACTCCATCTCCAGGATTTACAAATGCCCTCATAATGGTATCAAGTACCTGCTTGGCACCAATACCTGCCAGGATATTTGCAGGCTCATAATCAAGACCATTATCCTTTTTAAATTTATTTACTATAGCTTCTTTAAGCTCACTTATCCCTGCTGCAGGAGTGTATTTTGTCTTATTATCATCTATAGCTTTCTTTCCTGCATCCTTTATATTTTCAGGTGTATTGAAATCAGGCTGCCCGATCCCAAATCTTACAATATAATCTCCCTGCTTTTTGAGTTCCACATCTAATTCATTTGCCTTAGCATCCAGGGCAAAGGTAGGGCTTGCTTCGAGTTTTAGCACTTTCTCTGATAGTATTTTCTCTAGACTTTTCTCTGACATCTAAATCACTCCCATTTTATCTAAAATATAATTAATTATAACTTAACTGAACATATATCTCTGAAAGCACCGGTACCGGACTTCCGGTCAAGAAATTGATAGTAAACAATTTACCTAAAACAGACACTTTTGTAAATTGATAATCCGCTAATATTTGTTTTCCTGGTGATTTTACCGTTTTTTTTAATCTAATGCTTGAATTCTTCTAAATTTATCTTCCATTTATTAAAGAGCAGGATAGTTAATCACTTGATAAAAAATTCTTAACTTCCCTTACATATTCAGGAGGTGCAGTATAGCCTGCAGTATGCCCGGCATCCTTTAATGTCTTTATCTTCGCCCGCGGATAAAGACTTTTTAATCTATCTTTGGAATCATCTTTATGAATATCATCTGAAGATTCTATTATCAGCACTTTTCCTCTCCATCTTTTTAGATCATCAATACTAAAACTGTAATTTCTCGCAAAGTCCCGTATGGTGCTAAACATGGTAATGATCTCTTTTTTTGTGGTATAGTAGAAAAGTAGCTCTGTAATAAGCGCCTTCCAGAACTGTTTTTCATCTTCCCCGACCTCTGAAAGTATCTTCAGATAACTTCTCTTATATATAAGCTTTAATATCTTTTCAGGGTATCTTGGCAGGCTAAGCCTCGTATACTCAAGAAGGGGCCTGGACATCACAGAGTTTGGTTTGGAAGTATTGGATAGTATCAATTTTTTTACCATCCCCGGGTGTTTTCTGACAAATACTTGTGCCAGCCATCCACCAAATGAAGAGCCCATAAGGATTATTCTCCTTGTTTTTTCCTTATCCAGTATTCCCTTTATGCCCTCTACTCCCTCTTCCATGCTCTCTATTGCAGGATATGTTGGAGATATTATCCTGTATCCTGGTTCAAGATAGGATATTAGCTTTGCCCAGACTTCAGCGGACCTCACACTCCCGGGAAGCATCACCACCACTTCTTTTCCTGTTCCGCATTTTATGTATTTCCAGTTTATATCACCAACATTAAGATGATGATAATGATGCATCTCCCTGAAATTTTTCAACCACTCTTTTTGGATCAGAGGGACATCTTTATAGATCTTTTCGAATCTACTCATAGATCAAG
>JALHTA010000287.1 GCA_022865545.1 Actinomycetota bacterium
ATATTAGGGAACCAATATGATATAACTACCGGATCAAGTCTTCCGGGTGCTTTAACACAGACTGCATATCTTAATAAGTATACAGCCTCCCGTATGGGCGGTGCGAGAAAGGTATGAGCTTTAAAAATTGGCTGGACTTTATTTCTTTTTTATCAATATTGAAATATTTACAGTAATTGCCTGTGTATTTATTTAATATCTCTCTGTCTTTTTCATCTATTTGAACTTTTTTGACTTCTTTTCCAAGTTTGTAGTCCATTACATCACCCCTTATGTATATGGCACCTCCATGCATTCCTGTGCCTATATAATTGCCTACTAATTGCTCTGTACCGGAATAAGGAAAATGTGTCATTTTTTGCCGGTAAAGCCCTAAAAGTATTATTATACCGCCTGCCATATATTCACCTAAGAAATTCCCGGCACTACCACCGATCACTATTACCGGGATCTTTTCCTGGTATGATTTCATATGGATACCGCATCTGAAACCTGCATTTTTTTCTATATATATCTCGCCACCCCTCATGGAATACCCCGGTATATCCCCAACATCTCCATGAATGATGACTTTCCCGGCATTCATAGTATTACCGATGCCATCCTGCCCATTTTCAAAGACTTCTATCGTGGGTCCATCCATAAAAGCAGCAAGATCATTTCCCGGGATTCCCATGATATTTATCAAATGATCCTCTTTAAGCCCATCACCGATATACCTCTGTCCCAGAATGTTTTCGAGAGTGAGCTCCACCCTGCCATCAACTTTTTTATCTGATAGATAGGATTGCCCCAGTATCTTTCTTATACTGCTGTTAAGTTCCCTGTATTTAAGATCCTTTGCATCAATGACTCTCTTCATACTTCTATTCCTTCTCCGACGACAAGATGTTTTTTATATTCAGACGGCAGGTGAATTATTCCAAAATCTTCCCTGAAGATATTTTCCTTTACACCGGAAAGATCTATTTTGTTTTGTATAAGACCCGAGTAAATTCCGGCACGTTCAATATTACCTACCATAATAACACCGATTATCTTGTTATCTTTTATCACAATTTTTTTATACAGGTTCTGATTTGGCCTAAAATCCTTCTTTATTTCTATAGTATTATCATCCTGCATGGTAAGATTTGTGACACCCATCGATATTGAAGGTACTCCAAGTATTTCTACCGAGTTCATAAAAAAACCACCTTCATAATCTACTGTATTTCCTGCCATATTGCTTCCTGCAATATTTCCCTGCCTTACTGCAAGAGGCCAGATGGCTATATTCCTGTCTTCTCCAAGGAGTATATCCAGCCCTTCGACAATATCACCTGTTGCATATACATTATCTACAGAGGTCTGCATTTTATTGTCGACCTGTATTCCCCTGCCTGCCTTGACCGTACCTTCTTTTAAAAATCCAAGATCGGGATTTACGCCAATGGCAATTACAAGCAGATCGCAATCATTCTCCCTGCCGTCTCTCAGGCGGTATCCGCATACCCTCCCGGAATCGGCAAATATCTCGTCTATGGTATTGTTTTTATATATTCTGCTTTCCGTGGATTCAATTGCATTTTCAATAATGCCAGATGCCTGGTTGTCAAAAGTAGCAGCAAGTATCCTGTCTGCAAGTTCCACGATATTGATCTTTATCCCGGTTTCCAGAAATGCTTCTGCTGATTTAAGGCCTATCAGCCCCCCGCCAAGGATAGTTATGCTCTTGATCTCATTCTTTTCTATATAATTCTTGGTCCTTATGGCATCTTCAAGTGTAGTAAGCGTAAATATTCCGCCGACACCCCTGTAATTCGAACTATCTATAAAATCAAACGGCAGTGCAGCATTTCCAGGTCTACTGCTTAATTTTATCCTGGGTACAATAGGTCTTCCTCCGCTGGCTATAAGGAGTTTTCTGTATTGGATCTTTTCACCGCTTCCGGTAATTACCTCCGACTTTCCGGTATCAATACTTTCAACCTTTGTATCGGTAAGCAGTTCAATATCATTATCACTATAAAAACCCGGGGGTTTAAAATATATATTTTCAAGGCTGACTTTTCCTGCCAGATAATATGTTATAAGCGGCTTTGAATAGTTTGTATATTTCTCTTCGGTAAGTACGGCAAGCCTTCCCTTGCGATCAGTCTCCCTTATACTTTCAGCGGCAGCAAGTCCTGAAGCGGAATTTCCTATTATTAGATAATCCACTATACCTTCTCTTATCTTATTATCGGCCCTACTGCCTTTATTGTCTTTCACTTCTATCATCCACCAGTTCCTTTTAATCGGTCTCTTTGAATTTTAATGCCTCATTGGGACAATTCTTTACGCATACCGGTATATCCTCATCCTCGCATAGGTCACATTTGGAAGCGATCTTCTTTTCTGAAAGATCCCTCTTGATGACACCGTACGGACAGACCATTATGCAGCTCCAGCAGCCCACGCATTTTTTCTCATCGCAGGTTACCACTCCGGTATTTTTATTTTTGATCATCGCTCCCGAAATACAGGCAGCTTCACATGGCGCGTCCGCACAATGCCTGCACTGTATCGCAAAGGAATTATAGCCGATCTCTTCTACAAGAACTCTTGGAAGTACGTCGACCAGTTCCTTTTTAAACGCCTTAATGATCTTTTTACTTTTTGAATGCTTTACCTGGCAGTAGATCTCACATAACCTGCAGCCAATGCAATATTCTTCCTGAATAAATATTTTTTTCATAATCTCGTCACCACGGTTCCCCTGCATGTTTTATTCCCAAAATAGCCAGTTCCCTGTCACTCAGGCTTATACCTCTCAGGTGTTCCCTGTTACCTCTTAAGCTTTCAATAGCATTGATTCCGGCCCCGCCCAGCATCTCCTTCACTTCAAGCGACCATGCCCTCAGCAGATTAAGGAGCCTTCTGGTGCCTATCTCAGGATTCAACCTTTTTGTGAGGTATGGATCCTGTGTTGCTATTCCCCAGTTACATTTTCCTGTATAACACTTCTGGCAAAGATGGCATCCCATAGCGATCAGTGCCGCCGTACCGATATATACTGC
>JALHTA010000288.1 GCA_022865545.1 Actinomycetota bacterium
TCAAAGCAAAATAGAAAATTATTATATACTCACCTGAAAAAAATATATGGTTCCAAAAGAGCTGCTGAGTTATTGCATGAAAATAAAGATAATTTATTTGGATTGCATGGTTTAGCATGGTCTGTTGGTAAGCGATCCCTGGAATATTTTTGTTTGTACTTCCTGCAAGATACTTTTGTAGCTAAAGAAAATAATACAAGTAGAAATTTAGCACCTGTGCATCTGGAAATATGGAATGAGCTACAGAAAATGTTTGTAGATGATCTATATGATAAAGAAGAATTTATATTACCTCGTGGTTGCTCTAAGTCCACCATTATAAATTAAGCCTTATCCTGTTACCTCCATTGCTATAGTAAGAGCGGTTATACAATCGTAATAGGTAATAAAGAAAATGATGCTGTGCAGTTTATAGCTGATACTAAGAAGATGATAGAGAACCCTTATATAGTTAAAGCTTTTGGTAAATACTTTGATAAAAGGGACCGCACAGTTAATAAGCAAGAATTAGAACTTACTAATAATACTAAAATACAGGCATTCTCCTGGGGATCTTCTGTCAGAGGTACTACTTATGGATCTGTTGATGGAATTGTAAGGCCTGCTTGTATAATACTTGATGATGTACTTTCTGAAGATGATGTTTTAAATGAACCAGCAAAAGAAAAAGTATTAAATAAGTTTTATAAGGAAATAGCCGAGGTTGGTGATACTGAAGTTGTTAGAAATGGTATTAAAATTAAATCAGCTAGTAAATTCTTAGTTATAGGTACACCACTTAGTTCTACAGATTTTATAAATACAGTTTCTAAGGATGTTACCTTTAAAGTATTTCATAGACGAGTTGTAGATTTTGATGTAGACGAATATTTTGATAATAATTCATATTGGCAGCATTATAAAACTTTATTGTTTAATGATCGGATTGATAAAGAAGATAAAGACATAATGCTAAAAGAATATTATACAAAATATAAGCCAGAAATGATATTCCCTACAATCTGGGAAAAATATGAATGTGATAAGTTGGCCCAGAAGTTTTTTAGTAAACGTACTGCTTTTATGCAAGAGTTAATGTGTGATTGTCAGAATGTCGGTAATAAATGGTTTAAGGGTGTACGTACTCAAAGCACTGAGGATATAGAGGACCATGTGTTTAATAAAACTATGCTTCAATGTGATCCAGCTAGTTCTACTAATGATAAATCAGATTATAGCAGTATATTAGTTGGAAGTACCTGTGATTTTAATGGATTTACTTATATACGCAAAGGTATTTTAGTTAAACTTGGATTTATAGACTTATGTAAAAAAATAATTGAGTTAATAAGACAGTATAAAGACATAACTCATGTAAGTATAGAAAAAAACTTGTATATGGGCACTGATATATTAAAGCTTCAGGAACTATTATCCAAAGATGATGAATTGAAAAATAGAAATATTACATTCCTGAATAAAATGCAGAAAACCAATAAAGATGAAAAGATAGCAACCATATTAGATGCTGTAAATACTGGACAGATAATATTCAATGAAAATGATGAAAGATTTATAGCACAAATACTTGATTTTAGTGGTCAAAAGTTTACTGCTCA
>JALHTA010000289.1 GCA_022865545.1 Actinomycetota bacterium
TCATATGTGGAGCCATACCTACACGAGTGCAGTAAAAGATATAAAAATGAATTTTAAAGTACTGCATATGGTCCAGTATCTTTGCATTCTGGCAAAGGATGGAAAAATAAAGCTTAATCCAGTGGACAGCAAAGTGACATATCATGACCCATGCGACCTTGGCAGGAATTCAGGTATTTATGATGAGCCGAGGGACCTTATAAAGATGATCCCCGGAGTTGAGTTTGTCGAACTGGAAAACAGTAGGGAGTACGCGACCTGCTGCGGCGGGGGAGGTAATGTCGAGTCAATTGATACAGAACTGTCAGCCAATATAGCATCGATCAAGGCAAAAGAGATAATAGCTACAGGTGCGGATATTGTGACTACCGCCTGCCAGCAATGTGTAAGGACGATCGCTACCGCATTGAAGAAGGAGAAATCCAGGGTAAAAGCGATAGATATTTCCCAGCTTATCCTGGATAGCATAAAAGCCGGATCCTGATTCTAGGAGCCTGTCCGAAAACTGGTCTTAAGGCTTGCAGTCTTAGGGGATATATAATATAAATTATTTTATACGGATTATCTAATGAAAAAAATTGAAGATATTGGAAGCATAATCGGTTCCGTTATAGATAAGATGGAATTAAGTAAGAAACTCAGAGTATCTAATATTTTTAATCACTGGGAAGATATTGTAGGACCCGGGATCGCAAAAAAATCCAAACCGCAAAAGTTAGTCCGCAAGACTTTATATGTTTCAGTTACAACTTCAACATGGGCCAATGAGCTCAGTCTCATGTCTGAAAAGTTTATAGAAAAGATCAATTCCTTTATAGGAGAAGATGTCGTAAAGACTATAAGATTTAGGGTAGATCTTTAAATTCTTTTTGCGTATTTAGACAAAATTTGTATCAAAATATGGTATAATAATCTTTGGTAGAATAAGTGTTTTACTCGGTGTTTTTTTATAAAAATTAATTATTTTCAATCAGGAAGGATAATGAGTAAAGTAGCTATTATTTTGTTCGGCTTATTGTCCCTTGTCTTTTTTAATAATGAATGTAATTTAGGTAGAAGAGGGGTTTTGTTTGAAAAAATCTAGTTATGATGCGAAAGATATTACAGTCCTTGAAGGTCTGTCAGCGGTAAGAAAAAGGCCCGGGATGTATATAGGCTCCACTGGTACCAGAGGACTCCACCATCTCATCTATGAGGTAGTAGATAATAGCATCGATGAAGCGATGGCCGGTTACTGTGACAATGTCCTTGTAGTGCTTAATGAAGATAACTCAGTAACTGTTATTGATAATGGCAGGGGCATTCCGGTTAAGAAGCTTGAAAAATATAATAAGCCTGCTGTGGAGATAGTGCTTACTAAACTTCACGCCGGAGGAAAATTCGGTGGAGAAGGATACAAAGTTTCAGGGGGCCTTCATGGTGTCGGCATATCGGTAGTGAATGCCCTTTCAGAAAAACTAAATATAGAAATAAGAAGAGACGGGCATATCTACCAGCAGGAGTATAAAAGAGGAAATCCTGTAACGGACCTAAAAAAAGGTGATAAGACTGACAGCCATGGTACCGCTATCACTTTTTATCCGGATCTTGAGATCTTCGAGGATCTTGACTATAAGTATGAGATCCTTTCCAGCAGGATGAAGGAAATGGCATTTCTCAATAAGGGCTTAAAGATCACTCTTGTAGATCAGCGTACAGAACCAGATAAAAAGGAAGAGTACAGGTATGAGGGTGGAATTGTTGATTTTGTAAATTATCTGTGCGAGAAGAAGGACTGTCTCCATAAAAAGGTAATCTATATCGCCAGCGCAAATGATGATAATGAAGTAGAGATCGCGATGCAGTATACGACCGGGTATTCGGAAAGTATCTTTTCTTTCGCCAACAATATCAATACAAGTGAAGGCGGGACCCATCTCAGCGGTTTTAAGGGAGCCATTACCCGTACCGTAAACGACTATGCAAGGAGCAATAATATACTCAAGGAAAAAGATGAGAACCTTCAGGGCGAGGACGTAAGGGAGGGACTTACAGCTATTATCAGCGTAAAGCTCAAGGACCCCCAATTTGAGGGACAGACAAAGACCAAGCTCGGTAATAGCGAGATGAAGGGTTTTGTGGAATCTACAGTTAATTCGAAGCTGGCGGAATTTATGGGAGAAAATCCCACTATAGCTAAGATAATCGTAAACAGGTGTATTGATTCAGCAAGAGCCCGTAATGCAGCGAAGAAAGCAAGGGACCTTACAAGGAAGAAATCTCTTCTGGAAGGCGGTTCGCTTCCCGGAAAACTTGCAGACTGCTCTATAAATGATCCTAAATTCAGTGAGATATATCTTGTTGAGGGAGATTCTGCAGGCGGAAGCGCAAAACAGGCAAGAGACAGGAGATTCCAGGCAATCCTCCCGCTAAGGGGAAAGATATTGAATGTGGAGAAGGCCAGGCTCCATAAGATCCTTTCAAGCATTGAGATCCAGGCGATGATAACTGCTTTTGGTGCAGGTATCGGTGAGGATTTCAATATCGAAAATGCAAGATACCACAGGATAATAATTATGACGGATGCCGATGTAGACGGATCCCATATCCGGACACTTATACTGACATTCCTCTACAGGTACATGGTCAAGCTCATAGAGGCTGGATATGTATATATCGCGCAGCCTCCGCTTTACCAGGTCAAGAATGGAAAAGAAGTAAACTATGCATATAGTGATAAAGAACTTGAAAGCCTGAAAAAGAAATATGAAGGCAAGAAGACGAATATTCAGCAGTATAAAGGTCTTGGTGAAATGGATCCTGAACAATTATGGGAAACCACTATGGATCCGGAGACAAGGACGCTCCTGAAAGTAGAGATCGAAGATGCACTAATAGCTGATGATGTATTTTCTACTTTAATGGGGGATAAAGTGGAACCAAGAAGACAATTTATTGAAAAGAATGCCAAAGAGGTATCTTTTATCGATATTTAAATATATATAATTATTATTTAGGAAAGCCACAGCTTTTCTAGACAGGGGAATAGATGGTATTTGAACTCAAGGGAAAGATAAAGAATGTTGAAATAGAATCAGAAATGCAGGATTCCTACCTGAGCTATGCTATGAGTGTTATCGTAGGGAGGGCATTGCCTGATATAAGGGACGGGTTAAAACCCGTGCACCGCAGGATATTATATGCCATGAATGATATGGGCATGAGATCAAATACTCCATTTAAGAAAAGTGCCAGGATAGTCGGCGAGGTCCTTGGTAAATACCATCCCCATGGAGACACAGCCGTATATGATTCAATGGTCAGGATGGCCCAGGAGTTTTCCCAACGCTATATGATGGTAGACGGCCATGGAAACTTTGGATCCGTTGATGGTGACAGAGCAGCTGCGATGAGGTATACGGAAGCCAGGCTTTCTTCCTTTGCAGAGGAGCTTCTTGTAGATATTGATAAGGATACAGTAGATTTTGTAGATAATTTTGACAGTTCCCTTAAGGAACCATCTGTACTACCATCGAAAATACCAAATCTACTTGTTAATGGATCCTCCGGAATTGCTGTAGGAATGGCCACTAATATTCCTCCACATAATCTTTCTGAAGTGATAGACGGTATTATTTATAATATTGACCATCCTGAAGCAACTGTAAAGGACCTGATGAAAAAGATAAAGGCCCCCGACTTTCCAACTGGTGGGATCATTATGGGTCTTGGAGGCATAAGGGAAGCTTATGAGACTGGCAGGGGGAGGCTTATCGTAAGGGGAAGGGTCCACCAGGAACAGCCACGCAAAGGAAAGGCCAATATAATAATCAGCGAGCTTCCATACCAGGTCAATAAAGCAAGGCTTGTAGAAAAGATAGCGGAACTAGTAAGAAGTAAAAAACTTGAAGGTATAAGCGACCTCAGGGATGAATCAGATAAAAGCGGGATGAGGGTAGTCGTAGAGCTTAAGAAAGACAGCATCCCCCAGGTAGTAATAAACTCACTTTATAAGAATACCCAGCTTCAGGATACTTTTGGCGTTATTATGCTCAGCCTCGTAGGTGGAGTACCAAAGACATTGAATCTGAAAGACATAATCGATGAATATATAAAACACCGTTATAATGTGGTGGTCAGAAGAACAGAATTTGAACTCAGGAAAGCAGAAGAAAAAGAACATATACTTGCAGGATATCTTATAGCACTGGACAATCTTGATGAGGTAATAAAAACAATAAGATCCTCAAAAGATGCGCCCACTGCAAAAAACAAGCTGATCAAGAATTTTGATCTATCCCCAAAACAGGCGCAGGCAATCCTGGACCTCA
>JALHTA010000290.1 GCA_022865545.1 Actinomycetota bacterium
ATATCTGTCAATAGTTATTTGTTAACATATTAAAGTATTAATATTTTAAAAAACATAGTGCACCTCATTACACTTTATATAAATCAATACAAGAATACTATTAGATCACCAAAATCATTCAACTATTCGTACCCTGATAGTACACAATAGCTCTCCGCTTGCAGCTCCCTGATCAACTAAAGAACCCTTAATGGTTATAAGTCCGTGAGGGCAGCCATTGACCTTACCCCAAAACTCTTGCCTTTAAAACTTGCATGAACAGATCATAATGATTATGAGTCTTTTATACTTTGGTGATCAAAAGGCATGTTCTCATAAATAGCATTGACAATAAAAGGGCTTTAAATATAAAATATTTAGTTAACCAGGTTAACTAAATATTTAGTTTTACCCATAATGTAATATACCTGTTCCAGGTCAGGGGTTAATATTTCTTATATACAAATGGTATATCTGGTAAGAATTATAACTACTATCTGGATTAAGAGGCGTTTTATTTATTTGTTATCTAACAGTGGCTGTTTCCTTTTTTTAAATATTGAATACACTGTTAGTAAAAAATATCCCGGAAGGAGAGCATGAAAATCGCTGTAATTGGAGGAGGGAGTACATATACTCCTGAGCTTTTGGAAGGTTTTTTTTCTTTATGGCAAAGATTAAAACCTTTAAAGGTCAGCCTTTATGATATAAACGAGGAAAAACTAAAGATTATCTCAGAATTTTTAAAAAGAATGATTAAAAAATCCAATACTGAGATTGAATTTTCAGCCACTCTAGGTTTGGAAGAAGCCTTAAAGGATGCAGATTTTATTATAAGCCAGATTAGAATCGGGGGGCTGAGTGCAAGGCTTCAGGATGAGAGCATACCTCTTAAGTTTGGATTATTGGGACAGGAAACGACAGGTCCGGGGGGATTTGCCAATGCTCTTAGAACTATTCCCGTAGTTTTAGATATTGCAAAAAAAATTGAAAAGATTTCTCCTAATGCATGGTTGATAAATTTCACGAATCCTTCAGGGATTATTACAGAAACACTTTCAAGATATACCAAAGTTAAGGTCCTTGGGCTCTGCAATGTTGCCATAAATCTACAGAACGATTTATCCAGTCTTTTAAATGTGCCTATGGATGATATCTTCCTGGACTGTTTTGGGTTAAATCATTTGACCTTTACAAAAAGGGTATTTGTCAGGGGCAAAGATGTAACAGAAGAGGTTTTTAAAAAGATAAAAGAGCAAGTCTCCAGACGTATCTCTAAAAAGGATAAAAAGATCGTGGAAACTATTAAAATGTTTCCCAACTATTATCTACAGTATTACTATTTTAGAGAAGAAAAGATAAAGGAATTAAAGAAAAAACCAAGGAGAGCCAAAGAAGTAGAAAAAATTGAAAAGATTCTTTTAAAGCTTTATCAGGACCCTGATTTAAATGAAAAACCTAAAGAGCTCAGCCAGAGAGGCGGAGCCCTGTATTCCACCGCAGCAGTAAATCTGATCTCTCACCTTACGGGTTTACAAAAGGGGTTCCAGATTATAAATATCACAAATAGAGGAGCGATTTCTGATCTTCCTGAAGATAGTGTGGTAGAGATGCCTGTCTTTATAGAAAAAGATAGAGTACAGAGATGTATCATCGGGAAACTTCCTCTGGAGGTAAGAGGGACCATTCAGGCTGTAAAAGCTTATGAACAGCTTACTATTGAGGCTGCTGTTGAATGTTCTTATAGAAAAGCATTGATGGCCCTAACCCAGCATCCCCTGGTTTCTTCTCTTACTCTTGCAGAAAAGGTTCTTTCTAAATTAATAGAAGCTAATAAAAAGTATTTCCCAAAACTTTCATAAAGTAGAGAATGGAGGAAAACAATGAAATATTTTCTTGGCATAGATTCCGGCGCAAGCAAGACTGAAGCTATAATCATTGACGAAAATGCCAAAGTTATGGGAATGGGGAGATCCGGAGTTGGAAATTTTGAATTTTCAAGCATGGAAGTAGTAAAAAACAACTGGTTGTCTGCTATAGAGAAAGCCAGATCTACAGTAGGAAATATAGAGTTTGAAAAAGCATGTTTTGGCCTCGGCGGGGCAGATTTCCCTGAAGATTTTGAAATGCTTAAAGAAGAACTGGAATCCTTAAATATTGCTTCCGGAGGAGTACTCCTGGAAAATGATACCGCAATAGCTCTAAGGGCAGGAAGTAAAGATTATTGGGGAATAATAATTATTATGGGATCAGGAACCAATGGATATGGTAAAAAAAGAGACGGGACCTCATATAGATTTTATGGAGAAGGTTATGAGTTTGGAGACTGGGGAGGAGGCTCCTCTGTAGCAAGGGATATATTATACCATGCTTTTAGATCCTATGATGGAAGGGGAGAAAAAACCATATTGGAAAGTACGGTATTGGAATTCTTTGAAGAAAAAACCTATGATGAACTTGCAAATAAGCTATATTACAAGCCTGAAGCAAGATTAAATATTCTGGATCTTGCCCCTCTTCTTTTTAGAGCCATAGAAGATGGAGATAAAGTAGCTACGGAGATAGGAGAAAGAATAGCAGAAGAGACTGTCAGGGATATATATGCCCTGATGAAAAGGCTTGATTTTACGGAAGAGGATATTCCTGTCGTTCTTGGCGGAAGTCTTTACAAGGGAGCTCTCTGGCTTCCTGAATATATATCTGCAAAAACCCATATTTTTGAACCCAGGGCCAATGTGAGCCTTCTTAAAGTCCCGCCTGCTTTAGGAGCATCTATTATAGCCTGGGAAGCTTCTGGTTATTCCCTATCAGAGGATAAATGGGAAGAATTATTGGATTTCAATTGTTGATTATATTTAAAGAAGAATCAGTGAGCTAAAACTACTCAGGGGAGGGAAGTATCATCACCTCATCTGATTTCTTTTATATTATCTTTCAGTATTTCTAGAAAAATTTTACCTGCTTCAGAGTCGAACTGAGTTCCGTAACACCTTTTTATCTCCTCCATCGCTTCCTTTTTTGTAATCTTCTTTCTGTGCGGCCTATCTCTGGTCATAACTTCATAGTAGTTGATAAGAAATGATATTCTGGATAGTACCGGAATATTTTTACCCTTTATGCCTATTGGATATCCCTGACCATTATACCATTCATGGTGGGAGAGTATCGATTATGCTATAGATTTAAGTTTGGGGGATGATAGATGTAAGGTCTACAGAGAATCTGGCAAGGTATATCATGGGGGCGTCATTCTCCCAGGAGAGAATGAAATATTATTCTGACCAGGCAAATGTAATTTCATTTTTTTCACAATAGCGGAGCATGATCGCATTGATAAGTTCTGATCCATTATCAGAATCAATTCCTAAAATTATAAATGGAAACCTTTAAATAATGTCCCTGAGCGCTTTAAATGCATGCTGCCGTTATATCCCGGCACTTTTCCACTTTTAATTTTCAGTATCCAGGATGCATAACACCGGTTGTATCCGGTGGTAGCACAGAACTCATCAAGCGTTTTAGTCTTTTGTTTTTTACTTGCTTTGCTGTATCG
>JALHTA010000291.1 GCA_022865545.1 Actinomycetota bacterium
ATTCTGATAGACAGGACAGGTTTTTGCTCTTTGGCCAATCCTCGGTCCCCTATCCTTAAAATATTAGGTACTATACTTCTAATAGATCTTCCGGATTCTATTATTATTTTATCGCCAGCCATATCCAATTTGTCCTGTACATATAGCCCGGCATTAAAACCTGCAGTATGGCTATCTTCGGATACATAATCGACAAGATCATATACCTGGACTACATTCCCGCCTGCAAAAAACCCCTGTCTTCCAGTATGCATCATATTATCAATATATGGGCCACCTGTAATAGGATCCAGGGGAATACCTGCACCCCTGCTCAATTCATTTTCAGGGACCAGCCCGATTGAAAGCAGAAGAGTATCACATTCAATATATTTTCTTTTTGAATCAAGTATTTCTCCCTTGCTTCCGACCCCGGCTATTTCTACTCCCCTGATCCTTTCTTTCCCATCAATAAAAGTTACCGTATGGGAAAGCAATAGCGGTATATTAAAATCATCTATGCACTGGACTATATTCTTATTGAGTCCTCCGGGATAGGGCATTTTCTCTATGACTGCTTCCACTTTTGCACCTTCGATAGTGCATCTCCTGGCCATTATTAGCCCTATATCACCTGATCCAAGTATGACTATTTTCTTCCCCACCATCAGTCCGTCAATATTTATCAGTCTCTGTGCAGTCCCTGCAGTAAATATACCGGCTGGCCTGAAGCCGGGTATAGAAATTGAACCCCTGGTTCCTTCCCTGCATCCCATTGCCATCACTACCGCACCTGCTTTTATATTTTTTAGGCCATCACTGGTATTTGATATAAGAATATTTTTGTCTTCGCTTACGCTATAGACAAAAGTATCAAGCACGAGATCAATATTTTTCTTCTTTGCCATTTCTATATAAGCATGTGCGTATTCAGGTCCAGTAAGTTCTTTTTTAAATTTTTTTAGTCCAAAACCGGGGTGGATGCATTGTTGGAGTATTCCTCCCGGATATTTCTCCCTGTCCATTATAAGGATGCTGTCAGCTCCTGCTTCATGCGCCCCAACAGCTGCTGCAAGCCCGGCAGGTCCTGCACCTATTATTGCTACATCATATTCCCGGGCAAAATCATTTTTATTCAAGGCTGCATTGTCCATATCTTTATCTTCTATAAACTCATTTACAGAATCATGTCTTATGCTTTTTTTTAAAATATTGTGTATTGGTTAAAATAATTTAAAATTTCCTGGTATATCCCATCACTATATTTGAATCTTCTCCCCTTTTTAATATGCCGGGAGGATCTATTCCTGTTTCATCGGATAATATTGTGATTATCCTGGAAATATCAAAAGCCCCCTGGCACCTTCCGGCACCGGCCCAGGTCTTGAATTTTATTGCATCGGTTGTGAGTGCAGGGATCGGGGCGTGTATTGCAGACACAATGTCGCCTTCAGTGATATTTTCACACCGGCACACTATTCTTCCAAACCTCCGGTCCTTCTCTATCCATTTCTGCTTTTCTTCCATATCAAGGTCCCTAAAAAGCGGTTTTATCCGGTACTGCCCAGTTTTTTCCGGATCCTTCTTAAGGTCGAAATAGCTTTTACCTATCATATCTTTTACATATAAAGCAATGGCCGGAGAAGATGAAAGCCCGGGAGAATCTATTCCCACAACATTAAATAGTCCGGGGACACCGGGTTGCGGTCCTATAATATAATCATCACCCTCTACTGATGACCTTAGGCCTGAAAACTGCGAGATTATCTTTTTTCCTTTTATGGCAGGAACTAATTTTATTGCCTGTGCCAGTACATCCTTAAAATCTTTAGAACTTGTAGAAGTATCTTCCCTGTCACCAGTTAAAATAGAATTACCTCCAAATATTGTATTACCGTGAGCTGTGGGAAAGACGGCACAACCCTTTCCATGGGGTGAAGGCACCGGATATACTGCCCCATTACAGATATCTCCTTCTGCCTTGTCAATAATATAGTACTCTCCCTTTCGGGCATTTATCTTAAAATCGGTTTCTACTGCACTTCTGATTATTTTGTCAGCATCCACTCCCGCACAATTTATGACTAACCCTGTTTCCCAGTCGCCTTCAGGTGTAGTGATTCCCGAGACCACTCCATCTCTGGAAGAATCCTTCAGGAGACCCTTTACCTCGGTCCCAAATATAAAATCTACACCATTTATAGCTGCGTGTTCAGCTGCAGCTATCACAAGCCTGAATATATCCGTTAAGCCTGCATCTACTATGTGGAGTGCGGATAATGTCTCTCTTGATGCATTCGGCTCTATATTGATAAGCATATCCGGGTCCAGTACCTTTACTCTTACTCCATTAGCCCTGCTCTGTATTTCAAGCCTTTTAAGGATCTTTAATTCCTCGGAGTTAAATGCAAGCAGAGTATAGCCTGTCCTTTTAAAATATACTCCCAAACTTCTGCACAACTTTTCAAATCTTTTGTTTCCCTCTACGCAGAGCTTTGCCTTTAAGCTGCCGAGCCTCTCATTATGTCCCGCATGGACTATTGCTCCATTTGCCTTGCTCTGCCCGGAACATACATAGGAACTTTTTTCAAATACCGCTATATTAAGTCCGTAAAAGCTTAGTTCCCTGGCTATTAGGCATCCTGTGATACCGGCACCTA
>JALHTA010000292.1 GCA_022865545.1 Actinomycetota bacterium
ACCTGGCCCCTGAAATATCACATTATCTTATGGTGAAAATTACCGCCAAAAATACTTCTTCAGTAGATTATCCTGCAGGCACTGCGGCAATAAAATGGAATCCAGTAGATGATGAAACTACCGGCACGGACCAGCAAAAGTTTAAAATATATATTGATGGTATGAGCCATAATTATTATGTGCCCATAGGAGAGAGTAGATACTGGACAGGGACCGGCAATATCAGCAACCTTGTGCTTGAGATCCCTCAAATAGAAGGAGTTAAAATTGAAATTGGGCAAATATTATTAAAGAAAAGAATTGCATATCCTGCTGATATTTATATAAGCAAAAAAATTCAGGATATTTCAGGTGGGGCCACCCGGACCATCAATCCTTTTTTAATTCCCACCTATATTCTCCTTTTTCAATTCTTGATCCTGTCTGCTGTCTTTTTTTTCCTATTTAGATCCTATTATATAAAACAGGGTAGAAAAATAAGCAGGGTGATCAAAAAGGCTGTGCTTATTTTTATTATAAGCATACTACTCCTATTTTCGGTAAGTTTTGCATATACAGAGATAATTACAGTAAAAAGCTACTGGGATTCTTATAAAAAACATATAATAGCCGGCAGTCTGGACGAGACTTACTTCGGATTCTATGACTTTGAAAAATTTATAATGTGGGCGGACGACACCATACCAGAGGGCATGGACATTATTGTATTTATAAGAGGCGAGCCCGTATATATAATGTCAGAGATGGCATATAATCTCTATCCCAGGGATATAAAGTTTATAAATATAAGCGGCAGGACCTTTGAAGAGATAAATTCAGAGATAGAGAGCATAAACAAATCCTATAAAGATATATATGAGTACCTGATAGTCCTCTCAGAAGATGATACCGCTTCTGCTTTCCGGTTCGAACTTCTTGCAAGATACAGGACCACAGGCGGATTTATATACAAGATCAAATGATTTGAACGCTGCTGAAGCAAGCCTTATGGATGAAAATTATTTGATAGAAGAATTGATTACTTTCCAAGATCCACCACTGGTTTTCCCAATCCTTTTTAAAACACCTTTTTTCTTTAACTTATCAATATATTCTTTTACCGTACCGTCACTAATATCAAGTTTTTTAGCAATTAAACGCCTGGATATTCTATTATCTTTTTTTATTTCTCCAAGGACTCTCTCTTCAAGTCCAGTCAATAAAACTTGGGGGGGGTAACTTGTCGGCTAAAAAATATCCTGAAGGAACCCCCGCTCTCTTCAAACTCCGGATTCTCCAATCCCTCCCTATTCATCATTTCAATAATATCAAGTATGCCTCTTCCCCAGGCATCGATAAATCCTGCCATATAAAATACATTGGCGATTAATGGAATTTAAAGCACCTTCACAATTAATTATAATTGTAATTAAAATTCTAATTTAAATGTCTATTCACATTTTATAGGGAACTGGGGGACACTGGCAGAAATTCAAATATAATTGATTTTGAAAAAGGTTCTGTGTTAAATAGTAGAAGTTTGAATAATCAAATTTGGCTCCCCCGGGTTGCGAAATTTCGAACCGGATTTTGAGGGAATTAGCTAATCTAAAAAAATACTTAATTTAAACTTATTTCCTTATTAATCAACCAGTATTTCTTTCAATATTTTTTTAACTTTTATAATTTCTACCTCTCTTAAATAACCAGCTTTCTCTTTTAATCTTATTTTATCAATTGCCCTTAGCTGGTCTAATACAATCCATCCAGTCTTTTCCTCAAAATCAATTTTTGTTCTTGTTGGATAATTCCTTGATCTGGTAGTCATTGGAGCAATTATAACCGTATCAATATTTAAGTTCATTTCATCTGGTGAAATCACAACACAGGGTCTTACTTTTTTTATTTCATGACCCACGGTTGGATTAAGATCTACCCAAAAAATATCGTATTGATTAATTACCATTCCCAATCCTTATCAAAGGCATTGCCGTTTTCAGCAATTAAGATATCTTCTTTATTTCTATGCATCTTTTCAAAACTAGTTTTCCAATTTGAACGAGGCTCTTTTATAGCTTCAATGATTACTTTCTTATCGATTACTTTTATCTCCACTTCATTATTAAACTCACATTCTATAATAATACTTGAAGTTATCCTAATACCTTTTGAATTGCCTATTTTAATAAGATTTGATTTCATTTAGCCCTTCTATAATTGTAATTACAATGTAATTACAATTATAGAGTTAAAATAAAGAATTACAAGTTATTATCTGGAGGGGCTCACTTTTGTACAGGTGGCTCGCCATCACTAATTCGAACCCTTGCCGGTAAGCACTATCTTCACTGTCGCCAGCAGTATTGGAATATCAATAAATAACGATGAGTCAAAGACATATCTGTGGTCAAATTCAGCTTTTTCTTCTATGGAAAGGTCGTCTCTTCCCCTTACTATAGAAAGGCTCGTCAACCCGGGGCGCATTACATCTGTTCCTGTCTCTTTCCTTATCTTTATTTGCCCGTGCTGGCCCAGATGGGATGGCCTGGGGCCCACTATGCTCATATCACCCTTAAAGACATTAAAAAGCTGCGGAAGCTCATCTATGCTGAACCTCCTTAAGAATGCCCCGAACCGGGTGTACATCTTGCTGTGGTCCTCCACTTCTTCTGCCGGAAGATCCGGAACGCCTTCCCTCATGGACCTGAACTTATACATGGTAAAATACTTGCTGTCCCTACCCATCCTTTTCTGCTTGAATATGACCCTTCCGGGAGAATCTATCTTTATTATAATGGGGACAATGATCCAGAGGGGTATTAGGACCATAATGATCAGTGCCGAGAATATGATATCAAACCATCTCTTAATAACTACCCGGATCATGAGTTGAACCACATTTCTTTCTCGTCAAAATCGGGGATCAATTTTTTCAGGTCCTTAAAAAGGTTGCTGTAGTCATGCAATTGCATTCCCTTTTCAATATTGAAAAGGAGATTGTTCATATCATCAATAGTTTTTTTTCTTTTCCCTGCTTTTTCTTTTATCCTGTAAATATACTCAAAGCTGCTGGCAATAAGCTCCTCGCCATCCGAGGCAAGTTCCTCGGTTAATTTTTCTCCCTCTCTGGGTCCTGTATATACTATCTCTATATCTTCATCGGGAGTCATCCCATAAAGTGTTATCATATTCCTGGCAAGCTCAAGTATGTTTATAGGCTCACCCATATTCAGGACAAATATCTCCCCTCCATCTCCAATAACAGACGTCTGGATGGCAAGCTGGGCCGCTTCAGCGATAGTCATAATATATCTTGACATATCAGGGTGCGTCACGCTTACGGGCCCTCCGGCTCTTATCTGTTCCTTGAAAATATTTATTACGCTCCCATTGCTCTCAAGGACATTTCCGAACCTTACTATCATAAATTTAGTGCCCTTACTGCCGTTTATTACTTTGAGGTAATTCTCAGCAAGAAGTTTTGACACGCCCATTATGTTCTTTGGTTTTACAGCTTTATCACTTGAAAGGAGTACGAATCGCTTTACCTTGTATTCCATTGCTACTTTTGCAATCTCTTTCGTTCCCATGAAATTGTTCTGGATGGCGGCTTCAGGATTTAGCTGCATAAGCGGCACATGCTTGTACGCCGCGGCATGAAATACTGTTTCCGGCCTGTATCTCTCAAATACTGACCTCATCACCTGCTTATCCTTTATATTCGCTACAATAGGTATGCCCGATGCAAAGTTATATTTGTTGTTTAACTCATTTTCTATATAGAAAAGATTATTCTCCGAATGGTCCACCATTATAAGTTTTGAGGGTTCAAACCTTAAAAGCTGCCTGCATATCTCGGAACCTATGGAGCCGCCTGCTCCCGTTACAAGGATGACCTTGTCCTTAAACTGAGACATAGCCTCATCTGTCTTTGTCTTTACTGTCTCTCGTCCGAGTATATCCTCAATATCTATATCCCTTACCTGATAAAGGTGCGTCTTCCCATCGATCACTTCATATAGTGTCGGAAGGGTCCTGGCATTTACTCCCGATTCCTTGGCCCTTATTGCCACTTCCTTTCTCAGCTTTCCTGAAGCTGAAGGTATCGCAATAAGCACCTCATCCGCTCCGGACTTTTTTATATGCTCCTCCATGGAAGGGATGGTCCCAAGCACCTTTATGCCGTGTATCCTGTTTTTGAGCTTGGAAGGGTCGTCATCAAGAAATCCCACCGGTTCGTATCCGCTATTCCTCTGCTTTGTCATCTCCCTTACTATCATCTCCCCGGCATCACCGGCACCTACTATAAGCACTCTCTTCTTTCTTGTCCTGGGATTGCCGAACTTAAGCTCATTAAAGAACCTTACTGAGAACCTGGATATGGTTATAAGGATAAGTGCAAGCAGAAAATCAATTATAAATACACTTCTGGGGAAAAACGGAAAGGTAAAGCTGATATTTAACCCGGGTAAGGTTATGGGGTAACTCAATAAATAGAAAAGGCCCACAAGTACTGTGGATGCCATTAGAAGTGCCCCCAGTATGGCTGTCATATCCTTAAGGGATGCATATTTCCATACTCTCCTGTAAAGGCCGAATACCCAGAACATGAGTAGCTTTGATATCACCACCATCAGGGCATACCAGACAATAAAATTCCCATATTGTGAAAAGAGGTCCTCATTTCCTATGAGCTGGACCTGGCCCCTCAGATAGAATGCGATTATAAATGAGGAAAAAATGATCAGGATATCAAAAAATATCTGCAGTATTATTTTTAAAGTCGATTTCTTATTCATATTAGATATTATAATATAGAAAGTACCTCAAAATAAACAGGCCTCTTTCTATTCCAGGTAATCTCTATAATCCTTTCCCAGTATAAGTACAAGGTCAGCCTTGCTCCCGTAATAGGCCCATTCGCTATTATATTCATAGATGTCTGCATTTTCAAATATTATTTTTAGCTGGTCCGCTGCTTCTTCCTGTCCTGGATTAT
>JALHTA010000293.1 GCA_022865545.1 Actinomycetota bacterium
CTGATCTTTTTGAAAGAAAATGTTATATATCTGGTCCTATGGTGATGATAAAATCTGTTGAAGAGTGTCTGATCGAATTAGGGATTTCTCCTGATATGATAAAGACAGATTATTTTTCAGGTTACTGATATCTTTTTAACGTATAATATATATCGATACAAGGACCAGGAGGGAATATGAAAGTACCTGATACACAAGAAAACCTGATGAAGTGTATATGCGGAAGTTGCCCTAGCCATAATCAATGCATGAAGGACAAGATGCAAGGGCTCTTTTGTGCAAGAGAAAAATCTGACTGTGAGATAGAAAAGAAAGGTTGCATTTGTGGTCAGTGTCCCTTATTTTCAGAATACGGGCTCGAGAACCTTTATTACTGTATTAATGGTGCAGAGGAATAATTTTTTAGAGAAATATGATATTTAAACAAATTGAATCCGGAGGCGACAGGAATTACGCATACCTTATTGCATCTGAAGAGACAATGGAAGCTGCACTTATAGATCCTTCCCCGGATCCCCTCAAAGTTATAAATATGGTAAAGGAAGAAAAGGTAGAAATAAAATATATTGTTAATACCCATTCACATTATGACCATTCCGCAGGAAATGATAAATTTGGTGGAACTAAAAAAGATAAATCAACAATATTTATCAATTGTGGGGATGATACTGTAATAAAAGACGGCGAAACTTTGGAACTTGGGGAGCTTATCCTTGAATTCATACATACCCCGGGGCATACAGAGGACTCTATCTGTATAAAAGTAGAAGATAAACTGGTCACAGGAGATACTCTTTTTGTGGGAAAAGTGGGTGGTACTTATGGTGAAGAAGATTCAAAAACAGAATTTGAGAGCTTAAAAAAACTCATACTCCTTCCTCCTGATACTGAAGTGTGGCCCGGTCATAATTATGGAGAAACTCCGTCATCCACTATAAAATTTGAGCTTGCGAACAATCCTTTCATAAAAAGACTTAATGACTTCAGTGAGTTTTTATGGCTAAAACAAAACTGGCCAAAGTATAAACTGGAACACGGAATAAAATGAAATTAGAGGGTTTTAATAATAAATATAGGGTCAGAGATATTGTTATAGACAATAAACTGTAACAAAAATAACATTTGACAAACAAATATATTGAAATTATACTCAAGATTCTCTTTGGTTTAACGATATTTTACTAAGAGTAAAGGTTTTACTGTCACCTCTTTAAAAAAATATTGTCAAGCATAGGGAAATAGAATTATTTTTAAGGAGGAAAGAATGGAAGGCAACAAGCTATATGTGGGTAATTTCAAGTATTCTACCACAGAAGAACAGCTTGAGGAATTATTCTCTGAATACGGACAAGTTGTTAAAGTAAACGTAATAGGGAATAAGGGTTTTGGATTTGTCGAAATGTCAGACAATGCTGGAGCAGAGAAAGCAAAAGAAGCACTAGATGGATCAGATCATGATGGCAGAACATTAAGAGTTGATGAAGCCCGTCCACAAAAGCCAAGAGAAGACAATAAATATTAAGACATAAAAATCGGTATACAGATCATAAAATTATAAGCTGTATACCGATTTATTTTTTTCTTTGTACCTATCTTATCAATTTCATCAGATAACGCGCACTCAAATATCCAGAAAAAACCAGTATGATGCAGGATATTATTTGGCTACACCATTATATTTCCAGATATATTCCTTAAACTCATAATATTTTTTAAATCCAAGTTTGTGGTAAAGATTATAACCCATGTCAGATGCCTGGAGGACACCGATATTATAGCCAAGAGACTGTGAGAACTTAAGTGCATGCGCGACCATGGAAGCACCTACGCCCTTCTTCCTCCAGTCTGGTATTGTAGTAACATTATCCAATCCAGCAACTTCCGAACCCATAAAAATAGCAGAGGTAGCAACAGCTTCACCCTCTACGACTCCTGTGAATCTTACCCATGGAAGAGTCTTGCTACATCCAAGGGATCTCTCAAATTTATAAATACTAGAAAAGTTTTTACCATTTTCATCAAAACCCCTAAGACAGGCATGGACCCATTTCTCAAGTTTTTTCCTATTGTCGACTAATTCTATCTCAAAACCGTCAATATGCTTGAGATCATTTTGTATATCCGTGATTTCAATTGCCATACTCATCATACGGTCGTCATATTTAAAACTATTTTCTTCCAGGAGGGCACCGATGCTATGCGGTTTAGAAGATGGACCTACGAGCCATAGGAGAGATGTCTTTTTTGATCTTCCGTATTTGATAAAATCCTTGATCTGCTTTTCAAGGTTTTTGGAATCAAAATCATAAAAGATAACACAATTAAAAAAAGGAAGGGAGATATGGGAAAGAAACTTTATGATATTTTCATTATCAATAAGTCTGGTCCTGCGGGAGTTTCCATAAAATCTTATTTGCTCACAGAGATTCTTCTCTATTATATTTATTATTTCATCATCTGGAAGCTTTTTTATTGATCCAAGCATCTAATCCTCATATTTGGCACTATTATTTCTACCCA
>JALHTA010000294.1 GCA_022865545.1 Actinomycetota bacterium
AATAATAACCGCCGAAAGTATTGACACTTTCCGGTTCTTTATTTATTAAAGCAAGCATCATTGAAATATCATGGGGCGCAAAGCTCCATAAGATATTTTCTTCTTTTCGGATTTTTCCAAAATTTAGTCTATTTGAATACAGATATTGTATTTTCCCTAACTTACCGGATTTAACTATTTCCTTTAGTTTTTTAAAAACCGGGTGATATTGCAGTAAATGTCCCACCATAAGAATACGGTTATTTTCTTTAGCCAGCCTGACTAACTCTTCCGCATTCTCTGTCCTTAACGAAAGTGGTTTCTCTACAAAAACATCCTTTCCTGATAAGATCGCCTTTTTTGAATATTCATAGTGTTTTTCTGCTGGCATTGCTATAACAATTGCATTGATGTCTTTATCTTTTAATAAATCACTAAAACTAGCAGTGGACCTTACCCCGGGGTAGATTTTACCAATGTTTACTAATATATCTTTATCAGTATCACAAACGCTATACAGGCTACCTGATTTATAAAAATTCTTTACCAGATTCTTTCCCCAATAACCTGCTCCGGCAACAGCTATATTAACTATTTTATCCCCCTATAATCTATGCTTTATATATTTTCCCTTTTTTTATTCCACTTATTTTAAACATATTGCGTGTGTCTATTATCAAGTTTGCATTATTTTTTAGCTTTTCCCTGTCAAAATCATCATGATCCGTACTTATGATTATACAGTCATAAGATTTTATATTATCTCCTGTTAATTCTATTGATTCTTTACTGAATTTATATTGTCTCGTCTCAGGCAAAGTCTGAATAAACGGATCGCTATAGTCGACTCTGGCACCTTTTTTGATCAGGATATCCATTAGTTTCAATGATGGGGCTTCTCTCATATCATCAATATTTTTTTTATAGGACATACCAAGTATCAAGACTTTTGAATTTTTTAGAGCTTTCCCCTGTTCTCCCAGAGCCTCTATCGTTCTATTAATAACATACTCCGGCATCAGGGCATTGATCTCACCGGCAAGTTCGATAAATCTTGTCGAATAGTCATACTCCCTTGCTTTCCAGGAAAGATAGAAGGGGTCTATGGGAATACAGTGTCCGCCAAGACCGGGACCGGGATAAAAAGCCTGAAAACCAAATGGTTTTGTCCTGGCTGCATCTATTACTTCGAATATATCTATATTCATTTTGTCAAAAATGACCTTTAGCTCATTGACCAGGGCAATATTTACTGCCCTGTAAATATTTTCCAGTAATTTAGCCGATTCTGCTACTTTGGTATTTGATACGGGAACGGTCTTCATGCCGATCTTATTGTACATGCTGCATGTAAGATCCTGGCATCTGGGTGTAATACCCCCGACTAATATCGGTATTGTAAAAGTTGTAAATTCTTTATTTCCCGGATCTTCCCTTTCAGGAGAATAGGCGAGATTAAAGTCTGCTCCTGCCTTAAGTCCACTCTTCTCTAAAATGGGCAGGACCACCTCATCGGTCGTGCCGGGATAAGTGGTGCTCTTTAGAATAATGAGCTGACCGGTTTGAATATATTTTGATATTGTCTTTGCTGTACCTATTATATAACTTAGATCCGGTTCCCTGTGTTCGCCAAGAGGTGTTGGAACGCAGATAATGATAA
>JALHTA010000295.1 GCA_022865545.1 Actinomycetota bacterium
GCCCTCCTTGCGGGGAGAGCCATTTGTGTTTAAAGCGGCCCCTGCCGCTTGTCTGTATTTCAGCAAGGACTAGTGTTCCGTCAAGCTTTTTGAAGCTCCTACCATGGCTTTTTTCTATTAGGTCTGCAGCATAATCATTGGTCGAACCAATATTTTTAAAATACCCGAGTTTTCGTCCGAATTTAGAAGTATTAAGCAATTTATTAAATTTTTCGGTATCAAAATTTTCCATGATAGGATTTTTTACTATACTCTTTTCTATATTTCCTGTATTTCTTTTAATATAAAATACTATAAAAATAATAAAATAATAAAGAATATAATGAAATTACTTTTTTGAAAAATTCCAGTTTCATATAATAGCTTATTAGATGTCCTTATAATGCTCCTTTGATTGAAACCATAAAAATACTACTCCGTCTAAAAACTAAGCCATACCAGGTTTAAATAATATAAACGATAAATTTGGTATAGAAGGGTGTAGTTATGTCAGAAATGACAAAAAAGGATATAGAAAATATTATTCCTCACCGCGACCCCTTTCTTCTAATCGATGAGATACTGGAAATAGAACCAGGGAAGAGGATCAAAGGTGTAAAGCATGTCAGTGAAGAAGAATATTATTTTAAGGGTCATTTTCCCGGGAATCCGATAATGCCGGGTGTGCTGCAGGTAGAGACCATAGCACAGGCTGGTGCAGTTGCTGTACTGATACTGCCCGAAAATAAGGGCAAACTGGTATTATTTGCAGGAATTGATAAAGCCAGGTTTAAGAAAATGGTCAAACCGGGTGATGATCTCATAATAGAAGTAGAGATCGAAAGTTTCAGACGCAATATCGGCAAAGGAAAAGGCAGGGCCACAGTAGATGGCAAGCTTGCATGCGCCGCAGATATTATGTTTGCACTTGGATAGCTCTTGATTGGATAAGTAAGATCAGGGAAACAAGATTATATAAATCAGTTTAGGCAAATAAATATTTTATCTTGGAAAGGCATATAAGATTTGATAAATAAAGTAGAATCCGGTAGAAAATATCCAAAAATAGCCCTGATATTTCCGGGACAGGGGTCCCAATTTGAAAAGATGGGGCAGCAATTCTTAAGATTTAATAGTAAATATTTAGACTATTTCGAGAAGGCAGCAGAAGTATTAAAAAAGGACCTGCTGGGGGTCATAAATGGAGAAGATAAGGATAATAGCTTAAATGATACCCGCTTTTCCCAGGTCGCAATATTCTGTTTGAGTAGCGCCTTATTTGATTACCTTATAGGAGAGCTCTCACTTGGTAAAAAATATATAGATACAATACTGGGGCACAGCCTTGGTGAATACAGTGCACTTTATGGCTGCGGGGCATATACTTTTGAAAAAGGCCTTGACCTTGTGATATATAGGGGAGAGATAATGAGTGAAGCAGATAAAACTGCCAAAGGAATGATGGCTGCGGTACTTGGAGCAGAATCGGAGCTTATAGAAGATGTACTGGAGGGTTATAAAAATAAAGTATTCATTGCAAATTATAATGATTATACCCAGATAGTCATAAGCGGTTCTGAAGACGAAGTAATAAAAGCCATATCGGACCTTAAGAAAAAAGGGATAAAAAAAGTTATCCCGCTTAAGGTAAATATAGCCTCACATTGTCCGCTCATGAGCACTGTCTCCGAAAGTCTTGGAGATTTTATTGAGGCCAGTATTAAATTTAATGACCCGGAAATACCATTTTTGTCCACAACCGAGGTTTCATACAGGGATGGAAAAGATATAAAGGATACTCTTAAGGGACAACTTGTAAATCCTATCAAATGGGTGGACAGCATAGGTTTTCTACTTGACAGAGGAGTAGATACTTTTATTGAGATCGGACCCGGTAAGGTATTATCAGGACTTACTGCAAGAATTGCACGCAAACATAAAAAAGATATCACAGTACTAAACACAAGCGATCTTGGGGATATTGAAAATACTATTAGTAAATTACAAGAGAGAGGATTACTTGATGAAGCTTGAAAATAAGTTAGCCATTGTAACTGGCGGAGCAAGAGGAATCGGTAAGAAAATATGTGAAACATTTTTAAAAGAAGGCGGAAGTGTTGCCATTTTTGATGTAAATGAAGAAGAAGGTAAAAAAACTGCCAGTGAGTTCAATGAGTCATTTGGCAGCGGAAAAGCTGAGTTCTATAAAGTGGATATAACCAGTGAAAAAAATGTTGAAGATACAGTAGATGCTGTTATTGATAAGAGCGGAGCCATTGATATCCTTGTAAACAATGCAGGGATCACAATGGATAATCTCATGCTCAGGATGAGCGTTGATGATTGGAAAAAGGTAATAGACATCAATCTTACCGGAGCATTTATATGCTCAAAATTTACAGTAAAACACATGATGAAGGCTAGGAGCGGAAAAATAATCAATATATCCTCGATCGTCGGGGTCCATGGTAATGCAGGACAGGCAAATTACTCTGCTTCTAAGGCAGGATTGATAGGGCTCACAAAGACCCTGGCAAGGGAACTTGCAGGAAGAAATATCCTGGTAAATGCAGTGGCCCCCGGATATATAGAAACAGAGATGACGGGTAAACTTCCAGACAAGGTCAAAGAGGCCCTCCTCGGACAGATCCCCACAAAAAGGCTCGGCAGTGTAGATGATGTTGCCAATTCAGTACTTTTCCTGGCTGGCAGCGATTCGGACTATATAACCGGTACCGTGCTGAGCGTTGATGGTGGAATGGGCATCTAAGTAATAAACAATCATAATTATTATTAAGGAAATGAGATATCAATGTCAAATATTGCCAAAGGTGAAAGAAGAGTCGTGGTCACAGGTCTTGGCCTTATAACTGCGCTTGGATTGGACCTGGAAAAAAGCTGGAACGGACTTACCGCCGGAAAGTCAGGGGTAACCCCTGTCGAGAGGATCGATGTATCAAAGATAGCATGCAGGATAGCTGCACAAATATATGATTTTGAACCTAAGGAGCATATGGATTTTAAGGCTTCGAGGAGGATGGACAGGTTTTCACAGTTTGCGGTTAAATCCTCAAAGGATGCTATTGCTGAAAGTGGGCTTGTAATCGATGGAAAAAATGCCCATAGGGTAGGAGTCCTTGTTGGGAGCGGTGTTGGCGGACTTTCCACTCTGGAGGAACAGCATATAAGGTTATTAGAGAAAGGCGCTGACAAAGTGAGTCCTTTTGTCATACCTATGATGATAGCAAATATGGCTGCGGCACATGTTTCAATAGTCAGTGGTGCAAAGGGGCCGGTATCGACGACCTCGACTGCGTGTGCGGCAGGGTCAAATGCCATTGGTGATTCTTTCGAGATAATAAAGAGAGGACTTGCCGAGGCCATGATAGCCGGTGGAAGCGAGGCTGCGATAACTCCTATAGGGATGTCAGGCTTTTCAAATATGAATGCGATGTCCAGCCGTAACGATGATCCCGAAGCTGCCTCAAGGCCTTTTGATAAGGACAGGGACGGATTTGTGATGGGTGAAGGTTCTGGTATGATAGTGCTTGAAGAACTCGAGCATGCTCTTGCAAGGGGAGCAAAGATATATTGCGAGATGTTTGGATATGGGATGTCTGGTGAGGCTTTTCACATAACTGCTCTTGAAGAATCTGGAACAAATGTAGCACGATGTATGTCTATATGTTTAGAAGAGGGTAATATTGCAAAAGAGGAAGTAAATTATATAAATGCGCACGGTACTTCTACTCCTTTAAATGATGCGGTTGAGACCACAGCAATAAAGAAGTGTTTTGGAAAGCATGCTTATGAATTAAATGTGAGTTCAACGAAATCAATGACCGGTCATTGTCTGGGAGCTTCCGGTGCAGTTGAGGCGGTAGCATCTATAATGGCGGTAAAGAATAATATTATTCCGCCGACGATAAATCTTGATAATCCGGACCCGGCATGTGATCTGGAATATACCGCAAAAGTAAAACAGGAAAAAGTAGTAAATGTGGCCATTTCCAATTCTATGGGTTTTGGCGGTCATAATGTAACACTGGGATTTAAAAAATATGTCAGATAAGAATAAAATAATTAAATGTATGTCATGCAATAGGGATATTGAAAAAGAAATATATCTTTTAAATCTACAGGTATGTCCATATTGCAATAATCATTCCTATATCAGCGCTAGAGAAAGAATCCAGATAACTACTGATGAAAATAGCTTTACAGAGCAAAACGGAAACTTAAGTTCTGTTGATCTTTTAAAATTCTTTGACCTCAAATCTTATCCTGACCGTTTAAAGGAAGCCAAGTTAAAGACTAGCCTTAGTTCTGCGATAATAGTAGGCGAAGCGAAAATAAATAGAGATGAAGTTGCCGTTGGGGTTATGGATTTTAGTTTTATGGGAGGCAGCATGGGAAGTGTTGTCGGTGAGAAAATAAAAAATCTGGCGAACTTGAGCATAGAAAAAAATATTCCCTTGATACTTTTTTCTGCATCGGGCGGAGCCAGGATGCAGGAGGGAATAGTATCTCTGATGCAGATGGCAAAAACTGTATCAAGCGTTAGAAGGGTCATGGAAAAAAAGATCCCTTATATTTCAGTTATCACTCACCCTACTACTGGGGGAGTTAGTGCGAGTTTTTCCACGGTTGCAGACATAATTATTGCAGAGCCGGGAGCGCTGTTCTGTTTTGCAGGACCCCGTGTTGTAAAACAGACCATAAAAAAAGATATGCCCCCGGATTTTGGCATGTCTGAAAGAAATCTGAAAAACGGGCAGGTAGACATGATCATCAATAGGGGAGAGATGAAGGAAACACTTTCAAAATTAATAAGACTATTTAAAGGTTAAGATGGATCTAAAAAAATTAGGGGATGTCCCAAAAAGTTATGTTAAGGAAATACTAAATTCCCTTTCAAAACTTGATAAATTAAAGAAAGTTCCTTTCTTTACAGGTATTCATTTTAAGGATACTGAAGATGATTTGAATAAAAAAATCGATGATTATAGGAAGGTGGACCGGGAGTCCAGAAGGATCTGGAAGATCGTAGAGCTCTCCAGGGATGATGGAAGGCCGCAATACCAGGATTATATAAAAGGTATCTTTACGGATTTTATTAGTCTTTCAGGAGACAGGCTTTCTATGGAAGACCAGTCAATAATGGCGGGTCTGGGGAAAATAGGCGGCAGGACAGTTGCAATTATCGGTCACAATAAAGGCAAGGATATAAAGGAAAGAGTAAAATATAATTTTGGATCCAGTATTCCGCAAGGATATAGGAAATCCCAGAGAATAATGAAGCTAGCGGATAGATTTGGTTTTCCGATAATAACATTTGTTGATACCCCGGGAGCATATGCCGGAATAGATGCTGAGGATAGCGGTCAATCAAGCGCTATAGCACACAGCATACAGCTTATGTTTGAACTGAAGGTACCTGTCATAGTCGTACTTATTGGCGAGGGCGGAAGCGGAGGAGCCCTTGCACTAGCTGTTGGAAATGAAATAGCGATGCTTGAAAATTCGACATATTCTGTAATATCTCCTGAAGCTTGTTCTGCGATCCTATGGAAAAATCCTTCAGGTACAAGACTGGCGGCAAGAGCTTTGAAGCTCACTTCAAAAGATCTTTTAAGACTCGGTATTATTGACAGGATAATAAATGAACCGATAGGTGGAGCACAAAATGATCCCAAGAGGATGGTAAGGATAGTAAAAAGATATATCTCGGACGCTGTGGGCAGACTATGTAAGTATAGTGGTGAAGAACTTGTACTGAAAAGGGCAGAGAAGTTTGAGAATATGGGCTCTTTTATAAGGGAATAATAAAGAACCCTATTTACCGATAAACAGGACTACAGAAGAATCTAAAGAGATGAAGTAACCGGGGAGGGGCAACTGGTCGAGGACCTCTCCGTCCTGAAACGAATAATCCGTATCAATATAGCTTATTTCTATTCCAATACCAAGAAGTTTAAGTCTTTCCGATGCCTGCTCAAGAACCAATCCCGTAAGATCCGGGACTTCACTTAATGGTTCGGATGTAGATATCTTTAACTCTACCGTACTCCCGGCTTTTATGCTTGTTCCTGGTTGAGGTATAACTGAAACCACTGACCCGGGCTGGGGTATTTCCTCAGTTAATGGAGTCATGCTTGTTATGACATTTATTCCCATAGATCCAAGATAATTTGAAGCATATACATCGTCCAGTCCAATTATATTGGTGATTACTATAGACTGGGTGCC
>JALHTA010000296.1 GCA_022865545.1 Actinomycetota bacterium
AAGAGCTATTTTTAGAAATGAAGGCAAGGCAGGATAAGAACCAGCTTTCCGACATAGACATAAGAAAAGCTATTTTTCATGCAGTTGATCGTATTAGGATAGTAGATGAATTATTCGGGGGATACGGTCAAGTCGCCAGTAGTCTTTTCCCCATAGGCTCACCATATTGGAGTCAATCATGGTCAGGATATGGTTATGATCTTGAAAAGGCAAAGGAGTATCTTTCGAAGGCAGGTTACGGTATTGAAAACCCTTTGTATCTAACAATTAGTTCTGTGGACAATAGTGAGACCAAGGAAATAATCGAAGATATAATCATGGAAGACCTAAAAAAGATCGGTATCAACCTCTGGATATTTAATACACCACCAAAGGAACTATACCAGGACAGGATCCACAGAGGGAATTATGAGCTTGGGCTATGGTCTATGTTTGTTTTTGATGAAAATGATCTGAATACCAGTTTTGCTTCAAACAAAATACCTCCTATGGAAACTGAAGAAAATGCGAATTGCGAGAATTTTTACTGGTATAAAAGCACCGAAATAGACAATCTTCTAAAACAAACACATAACTTAAGCGATCCTGAGATCAAAAAGGAAAAAGTTATTGAAATACAGGATATACTTGCCAGGGATGCCGTGATTCTTCCATTATACAGCAGGCTTTTCGTTCTTGCATATGATGACAGCCTGAGACAGGTAGACCTTGAAATACTCGGAGAAAAGCCTTTCCTTAATATTGATACCTGGAAGCTTCCTCTTGGTCTTGAAATTCCAGAGGGTGAAAAGGCTGAAATAATTATAGGGTATGAGTCAGATCAAATAGATGTCATTAATAATTTTGAAAAATATTTTATAAATGATCTTGTATTTAGTGGCCTATGGAAAGATAATCCTGACGGTACACACGAGACTGCATTATTGGAAGATTATATTGATTTTGAAGAAGAATACACTGATTCAGCTGGATTAACGATTAATATAAATCTTAAAGACGGAATATTCTGGCAAGATGGCGAACCTATAACATCCCATGATGTCAAATATACATTTGAATATTTTTTATCCTTTATGGAAGAAAATGATTACCTTTCAAGAATAGATGAGGACTATAAAAAAATTGAGGGGATATCAGTAATTGATGATAAAAAATTTATTATTACCCTTAATGAGACTTTAAACGATTGGCAAAAGCTTTTCAAACAGATACACAAGAACGGTTCTTTTGATTTTTATGATCCCGATAATCTCCCTTATGAAAAAATAATATCAAATGGACCATATAAAATAGTGGAGTACGATAGGAGTGGTTCTTTAATATTTGAAATAAATGAAAATTATTATGGTGAGACTCCCGAAATAGAAAGGCTTATCATACGGTTTGATCCAGATATAAATAACCTGATAGCCATGCTAAAGGAAGAAGAAATAGACGCATTGAACATACCTGTTGATTCTGAACTTATGGTGGAATTAGAACAGAGTAAGAATATTAAATTACTTATAAAACCCGGTAATCTTATGGAGCATCTTGCACTTTCCCTTAAACCATCGGAATAGGGGGAGTCTTTACTAAAAAGAGTACTTTTATATTGTTTACCTCTTATTCATATAAAAAGGTACTTGAAAGTTAATACGCTTCATGTAAAAGTTCATATAAAAGTTTATTGACATATAAATTTATAATCCTTAAAATTATAAAGCATTTTCAGCATATGTATTATATTAATACATATTTAACCTCATAGTGTCGGAGTGGCGGAATTGGTAGACGCGCAAGGTTGAGGGCCTTGTGGGCATTTTTGTTCATGGGGGTTCAAGTCCCCCCTCCGACACCAATAAAATTACCACCTTTACCATAAAGATAGATTTAAACCTGCTAGAAACATGGTGGATCCATGTTTTATGTGATACAAGACATACTTAGGATTTATTAAAGTTCCTCTATTTCTGTATTGATCTTCTCAGCCTCTTCAAGCTTCCCTTGTTTATGCAATATAATC
>JALHTA010000297.1 GCA_022865545.1 Actinomycetota bacterium
AATCCAAAGAAAAAATGCGTATGGAGTGAAATATATTATAGTAATAAGGATCTTAAAAGACTTGATCTTATCAGGTATTTCCAGATCCCGGTAAACCGTGAACTTGAAGAAACCTCATCTATCGTAAACTGGCTCGATATCAGAATAGACGGAATGCATCTTGCTATTCCAGGAAAAGGCAATATGATCGCACAGCTTTTCAAGCTTGCATTTTATATAATGAGGATAAGGTGGAGAAAATTTGTTCATCCTGGAAGATACTGGCACAAACACGAATCACATTATATGGATGTTTAGAACCTAAGTGACTATAATTAATAAATCTATTCAGGCGGTGTAATATGGAAATAGCAGAAATAACAAATAGTTTAAAAACTAAAATAGAAGAGGCTAAAAAGATCTCTGGCCTAGATAGCAAGCATTTTGGATTTAAGAACTGGCATGCTACTATTCTCAATCTTTTAAGGAATCTTCCTTCAAATTATTTGCATGAGATAAATGATTTTAAAAAACTTGCTTTTGAGGATACAAAATTCCACAGAGGGAAGAAATTTTTTTCACAAACGGATAATACCAAATACAGTGAAGACCTTGCATCTGCTGTCACAATATTGAAAAAGATAGTAGATCCAAGTAAAGTTAAAAAACCAAAAGGTGATAAAGGGACTCCGGCTAAGAAGGCACCTCCAGAAGAAAACAAAAAACCCCCGGTTACCAAGCCTCTTCAAAAAAAACAGGATGATGCCATTGCTGCTTCGGTAAAAAATGCCAAAAAACCAAAGACATCTAAAGATGTGAGGAGCCCGGCTAAAACAGGTAAAGCATCCGGAAGGAAGAAAAAACCCGTAAAATAGGTTAGACCTAAGTTTTTTAACTGTCAGTTAAAAACAAGAATTTCCATATATTTGAAATTGTTACGGGAATGCAGGTAATATCCGGTTTTAAGTGTTTTTATATCAGATCCGTATATTTGAAGCAATATTTTTAAAAACCGGCAGACTGCGCTGATAAAACATCTTCCAGCCTGAACATAGGGTACTTAGCTTTTTCTCATTATCCGGGGAAAAAGCTCTATGCTTTAAACAATCTCCGTGGCAAAGATCCAGGTATTTGCATGATCTGCAAATAAAACTATATTCTTTCTTAGCGCTACCAAAATCCCGGTAAATGCCTGACTCCAGGAGTTCGTCCCAGCTACAACTGTTTATATTTCCCAGCTTAAGATCTTCCCTTACAAAAAAGTCACAGGGATAAATATCACCATTGTACTCAACAACAAAGTATTGATTACAGTTATTTTCCATATGACATATAGTGGACCTGCCCTGCACAAGGTAATTAAGGACTGAATCAAAAAACCTGATAGAGACTTTGTGTATATCCCCTGGATACCACTGATTGAACAGTTCGATAAGGAAGTTACCCCACTGTTCACCATTTATCGAAAATTGCTCCAGCCTACCCTCATCATCAAATTCAATACATGGGATATATTGATGAAAATAAAACCCATTTTTTACAAGAAAATCATATATCTCTCTTACTTTGCGGACATTAAAATCATTTACAAGTACAAGTATATTGAATTCGACATTATTTTCTCTAAGGATATCGATTCCCTTCATCACGCGCCCAAAAGTACCCTGACCTCCTTGCAGTTTTCTATAATGATCATGTATATGCTCGGGCCCATCAAGACTTACCCCCAGTAGAAACTTGTATTCAGCCAGATGTTTTGCAAATGGTTCATCTATTAGTGAAGCATTAGTCTGGAGACCATTAGTTACCATACTTCTGGGTCTTCCGTATTTTTGCTGCATTTTGACCACACTTTTGAAAAAATCCAGCCCCATAAGCGTGGGTTCTCCTCCCTGCCATCCAAAAGTATAGCAGGATTGTTCAGTCTCCATATAAGAAGATATCATTCTCTCAAGTGTTGCTTCATCCATCCTGTGAACTTTTTGGTCAGGATAAAGGGATGATTTTTCCAGATAGAAACAATAATGGCAATTCATATTACAATCAGCAGAGGCTGGTTTTATGAGCAGTGAAAAAGGCTTCATGGCAATCCTTGATCTACGCCTCTTTTAAGGCATTACTATTTAACAGGAAACAATATTAACATAGTGGTAATAAGTATTCAATTTTGTAGATTAGCGGATATTTACTAAAAACTAATCTTAAATATTGCATACTACATCTTCTATTCAGGCAATAGGATACCTCGTTTAAAAAAATATATGATTTAAGATGATTATTATTTGATCTGGACTAACAGCACTACCTTATAAGTCTTATGTCCTTGCCTTGATAACAAAACTTAGAATAAGTCCTCCAACAGCTGCCACAATAAGTGCCAGTATCACTATCAGGAACCTATTGCCAAGTAACGGTACCTGCTCTTCCGTAATTCCCAGTACTTCTATTTTCCCTTCCTCTGTAGTCACTTCTTTTTCCCCTGTAAGCTCCTCTAAAAGGGTTTCCTCTTCATCCTGCGCAAAAAGCACACCGAAGGGTACGATCCAGGTGGTCAGGAAAGCAACAATAAAGAGTAATGTAACAAGTTTTAATTCACTGCTTCTTATCATTTTTATAAGACTTATATTAGATATTACTAATATAATATTAATACTTCTACGCTGATAGTCAAGCCAGAAATAAATATATAATAATATTACTCTATATAGGTCCTTACTCTATTCTTTCTTACTTTTTTTACTGTCCGACTCCTCAATAAGAATATCAAGCTTATCCCTTATTTCTTCAAGATCCTGTCGTGACGGGATATTTAGATCCAAGAGTGCCTGCTTTATCCTATCTTCATCACTTCCGGTGATCTTATCCTTCAAAGACGCACTCTTCTCCTTTACCTCTTTAAACATATCTTTTAATTTTATCTCCGTAATGGTGCCTGTCTCTTTTGCCCTGGCAGCAATATCTTTAAGGACCTTATCCTGCTTATCCTTTAGCGGTTCTCCCTTTTTTGCCAGATAATCTATTTTTTCATTCAGCATTTTTGTCACCTCTGAAGTATTCTTCCTGGCTTCCTCCATAAGATCTGTAATGAACTTTTGTTGCTTTTCCTTTGCGAGCTCACCTTTTTTTATTAGATTCCTGGCAACCTCAGTAGCTTTCTCATAAGTTAGTGCTGCAATACCAAGACTTGCAAGGTACCCTTCCTTAAATTTACTTGTCATAATTTCCCTCCTGTGGTATTGAAAAAAATAGTTATTTTCAGACTCTATATTACCAGATTTATGTCAAAATAATCCATCAACAAAACACGACAATTATTATCATTTATAATATACTAAAAAATTGATTATGTTGAGTATAAGATTCTAGGAGTCTGCCCATTTAAATATTTGATAAAAATAACTAAACCCGATCACTTAATTATTCACAAAAATGAAAAATATTGAAACCAGGAAATTATATATTGATAATTTAAGAACTTTTCTTATAACACTGGTTATGCTGCTTCACATTGCTGTGACCTATGGCCCTATTGGGTTCTGGTATTATTATGAAAGGACCGGTCTTCTATCAACATATTTACTGGGTTTTTTTGTATCATTTAACCAGGCTTTCCTTCTGGGACTTTTTCTTATGATTTCAGCTTATTTTATTATTCCCTCCTATGATAGAAAGGGGGCAGATCTTTTTATAAGGGACAGGTTTAGGAGGCTTGGCATACCCCTTCTTTTCTATATTATTATAATAGGACCTTTCCTTATATATATTCAAAAATTATTTATTGAAAAGGAAAAAGTAAATTTCCTCTATTTTTACTACAATTTCATTATTAAAAATATCATAATTGAAGCCGGTCCTTTATGGTTTCTACAGGCTCTACTTATTTTTTCTCTATTCTATATCCTGCTAGTGGAACTTATAAAAAAGGCACAAAAGAAGAAAGGCACCTTCGAAAAGAAGGGCCTGGATTTTCCACAAAATTACAAAATAATTTTATTTATTATATCGATTGCCATAGTGACTTTTTTAGTGAGGATAAGGTTTCCCATTGAAACTTCCATTATCAATTTGCAACTATGTTTTCTGCCTCAATATGTATCTCTATTTATTTTGGGTATTTTTGCCTATAGAAATAATTGGTTTAAAAAGATAACTTATAAAAAAGCTATCTTCTGGTTATCAGTATTAATATTCACTACACTCTTATGGCCTATCCTGTTATTTTTTAGCGGAACTTTTAAGGAAGCTAATATCACCCTTATCGCTGGAGGATTCCGCTGGCAGGCATTCCTTTATGCATTATGGGAGGCAATTATTGCCATTAGTTCTTCTATTAGTATTATTTATTTTTTTAAGAAGAGGCTCAATCGTCAGAACAATCTTTTCGGCAGTCTCTATAAAAGTGCTTATACTGTCTTTATTATTCATCCACTAATAATTGTTCCCCTCTCCTATTCTATAAAAGGGCTGGAGATCCATCCTCTTATTAAGTTTTCTATAGTAGCTGCAGTAAGCATACCTTTATCTTTTATAATAGGAAATATTATTAGAAAAATGCCATTCCTTAAAAGAATACTTTGAGCCAGATTGATCAGTCTGAAATATCTGTGTTATTTTCCACTTTTGGTTTTATTCTTACAATATGGACTGTTACTCCAATTGCTATGATAACAAGTAGGATCCTCACCCATAATATTTCTATAGCAAAAATTGCTGAATACCCTATAGTTATCCATAATATGGAAATAGCGGTTATTTTTGCTTTTACTGGGATTCCTTTTCCTTCTCTATAATTTTTTATATATCTCCCAAGAATCCTATTATTTATAAGCCAATTATAAAACCGCTTGGAACTTCTTGCATAAAGTGCCGCTGATAGCAATAGAAAAGGAGTTGTTGGAAGTACCGGTATAAATATACCGACAATACTTACTCCGATCAAAAAAGTTCCTGTAGCAATCAATAAAATCTTTACTGGTTTTTTTAATGTTTTTTCTTTTTTATTCAGGATCTGCACCAATACTAGCGGTCCATTTTTTATTTAATTTAATATTAATACCCCTCTATTTAATTTAATAGATATTTAGTATTTAGATTCTTTATTATATACTTTTTATTATTTACTGTGAATTTTATGAGGAGTTATAAAATCAGTAAGAAAAAGAATGGGTTCTCATGAAACTAGAGCTAATTGTTCCGGCTACACAAACGAGTTTCCGAAATCAGAAGAAGGCACCGGGCCCACATCTGGGCCTGGCGATGGTTGCCGCCCTGACTCCATTAGAGGTCGAAGTCTCATTAACCGATGAGAATGTCGAAGTTATTGATTTCCAAAAGGAAATCGACTTAGTGGGGATCACAGCATTAACTATTACGGCGGTACGCGCCTATGAGATCGCCGATACCTTCAGAGCGAAGGGAGTGAAGGTTATCTTAGGAGGCAGCCACCCCAGTGCTTTACCAGAAGAGGCAATCCAGCATGCTGATGCCGTAGTGATCGGAGAAGCTGAAGGAATTTGGGCAAATGTGATCGAAGATTTTGAGGCAAACAAGCTAAAAAGAATATACAAGCAATGTAAGCAGCCCAGCTTGCTTAACTTGCCTATCCCCCGGCGGGATTTGTTCGCCGATGGAAGATACTACTTCAGGAACACGATCTCAACCACTAGAGGCTGTCCCTATGCCTGCTCCTTCTGCTCAGTTACTTCATTCTTCGGCCATACTTACCGCTGCCGCCCGGTAGAAGAAATTCTCAAGGAGATCGAAACAATGAACTATAAGAAACTTGTCTGGTTTATTGATGATAATATCGTCGGCAAACCCAAATTTGCCAAAGAGCTCTTTCGCGCCCTTGTACCCTATAAACTCAAGTGGGCTGCCCAGGCTTCAATTACCATAGCCAGAGATGACGAATTACTCAAACTGGCAGCCGCGAGTGGTTGCGTGATCCTACTCATCGGGTTTGAGACATTGTCCCCGGACAATCTGGCTGCGATGGGTAAGAAGGTGAACGTGGTAGACAAATACGAAATGGTGATAAGAAAGATCCACTCTCATGGCATTGCTGTCCATGGCTTCTTTATCCTTGGCTTAGACGAAGATGATGAATCTGTTTTCGAACGTACCGTCCGTTTCGCCCAAAAAACGAAGTTAGAGAGTGCTCAATTTGCCTGGCCCGTACCATATCCGGGCACCGCCCTATACGATTCTTTGGATAATGCCGGACGAATAATCACCAAAGACTGGTCACAGTATGAGTCTAGTGTTGTATTTGAGCCGAAGCTAATATCACGGGAGATTCTGCAAAAGGGTCGTAGCTGGGTTTGGCGCGAGTTTTATAGCTTACCCTCTATTTGGAGGAGATTAGGGATTATACGCCGTTATTTGTTGCCACTCTGGGTATTGAATCTTTATTACCGCTCTTTCTGGCGGAGAAAATTTAAAGCTAGTAAAACTATAAAAAAATATGAACCCCATTTCATCTCCAGGTAATTGTATGATGTGGGAACTTGGGGCCAGGCATTTTTGTTGGCTTACAAATATTACAATATTATTTTTACATAAAATTTATACATTAAGGTGGGAAAAATGAAAGATAAGTCACTAAATAAAATGACCTCTTCTGATATAAAAGAGGCAGTAAAAGATAAATACAGCCAGGTTGCAAAAGATCCTAGTGGATCTTTTAACTTTCCTGTGGGAAAAACCTTTGCTATAGGCGTAGGATACCCAAAAGAAATACTCGATAAACTTCCACAAGCATTTTCTGAATCTTTTACAGGAGCGAACAATCCACAACCTTTTGTTGATTTAAAAGAAGGAGAAATTGTCCTTGATCTGGGATGTGGGGCAGGTCTTGATCTTTATTTTTATGCTACATCAGTAGGCAAAAAAGGGAAAGTCTATGGTCTGGATATTTCAAATGATATGCTTGAAAAAGCTAAAACCAATATTGAGTCACTAGGAATAAATAATGTGGAGTTTACCCAGGGTTCATCAGATGATCTTCCTTTTGAGAATGATTCTTTTGATATTGTAGCTTCAAATGGAATATATAATCTCTCTCCAGACAAAGAAAAAGTTTTGTCAGAGGTTTATAGGGTACTAAAACCAGGCGGGCGGACAGTCTTCTGTGAGATTGTCTTAAAGGATAAGCTTCCTGAAGATATTATCAATAATATAAATGATCTATTTAGATGTATCGGCAGAGCACTTCCTGAGAAAGATTTTTTAGCGCTTATGGAAAAGACAGGATTTCAAAATACTATAGTAATATCTAAAATAAGAAATGCAAGGACCGGTCATAAGTTAGCCATATGTGCCAATATCCGTTCCTATAAAATATAATTTAATATAATTA
>JALHTA010000298.1 GCA_022865545.1 Actinomycetota bacterium
CAACTCCTACCCAACACCCTCAACTTCCTGTACCCGCCCCTGGACACGAGCTCCACTGCCTTATGAACAATCCTTCCCCAGCTCATACCTTGTCCGGCACTACCGTCAAATACAAACCCTTCCTTTGCCTCAGTCGTCACACTGGTAAGTGTATAACTGGAGCAACTAATATCCTCTATACTACTAGCGATCTTCTCACTACTCTCCGCCCACTCATCAGTACTTATCTCAACCACTTCCCTGTCAGCACTGTCAAATTCTTCACTCGCCTTGATCTTATCCTTACCAGTTAGATACTCGTACATGAACTCCCAGGCCTTTACTCTGCTACCCTCCCTGTAGGTACTTATCACCAGAATATTCTTGGCCCTCGTTACAGCCACATACTCAAGCCTGGCCTTCTCAGCCTCATCATACAATTTCTCCTCACTGGCCTTGTCCTCCCAATCAGGCGGAAGTGCAATAGTACTGCTTCCATAGCTTCCCATCGGCTTTGTAATAGTAAAGTATCCCATAGCCTTACTATCACCAGTCCTCGTAATATGATGGTCCGGCTCAAAATCTCTTCCAGCACCCATGGGATCAGCAAGTATTACGATAGGCGACTCAAGCCCTTTAGCTTTATGAAGGTTCATGATCCTCACAGAATCATTTCCGGAAGATGCAAGGCTCATAGACTCAATACCGCCGCCCTCCAAAAGCTCGCCCAGATCATTTACAAGATCTGAAAAGGTATCCAGCCCATCACTTCTTCTATCCTTTAGTAACTCCAGCGCCTTAAAAATATTACCTGCCCTTGTAAACCCCTCCTCTTCACATATAGCCAGAGGAAGTACCCCTGTATTCTCTATTATCATCTCCACTGCAACTACTGGTTCATGGCTCCTTACAATCTCACTGCAACCCTTTAAAACCTTAAAGGCCTTGTCAAACTCATCAAAACCCTGCGAGGCCTCGCTATAATAGGAAAATATACCTCCTGCTTTTTTAAACCTGTATAACCTGTCATCACTAATGCCAAAAAACATACCCCGGAGTGTAGTTATAAGGGCAACAGGATCCCTGTGGTCCTCAATTGCCTTGAGCAGCCTGTAAATCTCAGCCAGCTCCAAAGACCCGCTAAAGCTCTCCCCTCCCGAGATATCATATGGTATACTCAGCATTTCTAAAGCTTTTGAATATATCTTTAAATTCTTCTTATATCTTGTAAGGATTAAAAAATCACCAGTACCAAACTTCACAGCATTACCCTCATTATCCTGCAATCTAAAACTTCCGCCCGCCGCAGACTTAATCCAGTTAGCAATCCTTGCAGCATCAATTTTTGCAATCTCTTTTGCATTATTTCCGGCAACTTTACCTACCGGATTTTCCATTACCCCGGACAAGCATCCCACATTTAACTTCTTCACAGTATTAAGCGGAAAATACCTCGCCTGATATTTTGTCTCTTTTTCAGGCAAAATACTCTTAAAAACATCGGCCACAGTTTCCTGCATGAAAGGAAGCGACCTGAAGTTAGAATACAGATTTAGAACCTCTCCACCTTCATCATTAAATATACCCTTTATTAGATTATAGATATCAATATCGGCCCTTCTGAAGCGGTATATACTCTGCTTTGGATCACCTACCACAAAAAGTGACCCCGGAGTGGGTAAAATATTTTTCCAATTGTCCTCTTCGTTATTGCTTCCAGTAAGAAACAGTATTATCTCAGCCTGTACCGGATCTGTATCCTGGAACTCATCAACAAGGATATGGGTAAACCTTTTTTTAAAATAGCCCCTCACCTCAGCATTGTCACGGAGGAGCTCCGCGGTATTTATAAGGAGGTCGCCGAAATTAAGAATCGAATGATCCTTTCTCCACTTCCTGTAATACCCGGCACCACCGGTTATAAAATCGGTGAGAGGTTTATGGATGTACTCCTGCCAATTTTTAAGTGCAGGACCTACAACCTCTTCTTGAAACTTTTCCATCTTCTCTAAATATGACTTACTGTTTCCATCCGGCCACCTATTCTGTGTAATAGAGGGCCTCTTACTTAATTCATTTAAGAGCTCAATAAACTTCCTGTCAGAATCCATATATCCTGAGTCAATAAAATTACTGCTCTTTCTTATCATCTCCTGCAGTTTATCCCATCCATTATCGGGCCGGGTCTCCGGTATTATCCCTTCAAAGAAATCAAGTAGCTCCCTTATAGCCTTTTTCACATAAGTAAAATCCGGCTTATCTACCTCTGCTGTTACTATCTCTACGTCCGGATATTGTACAAATTTATTATAGATATCCTTTAGATCTGCTACCTGGATACCCTTATCCCGTATAAATTCTAAGGTACTGCTCTGCTTTATCTCTGCACTTTCTATATACTGCGACCAGATCCTCTCGGTAAAAATAAGATCCTGGCTCTCTTCTATCTCGGTAAATCCAGGATCGACTCCCGCCTCTACAGGCCTTTCCCTTAAGATCTTTGCACAGAAGGAATGTATGGTGCCAATAAATATCTGCTCAAGGTTTGAAAGTGCGGTCCGTATATTATCCCTTTCACTTTTTGGGCCATCCAACTTTAAAGCCTTTTCAAGACCTATCTGGAATCTCTCATTTAGCTCTGCAGCTGCCTTGCGCGTAAAGGTAACAGCTGCAATATGCTCTATTGTGGCATTACCGCTTTTTATAAGGTTTACCATCCTCTCAACAAGGCAGTAAGTCTTTCCGGAACCAGCACCGGCCTCCACAAAGAAGCTGGTACCCAGCTCTTCCCTTATTTTTATCCTTGCCTGACTGTCTTTTAAATCATGATCCATAATGCTTTATTTATATTCCTTTAAACTTTTCCATTTACTTAGCAGTTCACTGCCGGAATTATTTATCTTATTCTTAATGGATTTTTTTAGTTCTACTGTGCCGTATATATCAGTATCCTCTAAGTATGGCGGGTTTTCTTCATCCGATATTATAAAGAGGCCCCCTGCCATAAGATCCATAATAGTATTTAGTGCAGGCTGCCACCGGTCTTCTTGCTGTGGATCTCTTTCAAATATGGTCCCCTTCCCGGAACTTATACCCTTCTCAGTTGGAAGCATATACCCACATTTTGCCACTGTGCCTGTGGTCGCCTCTACTGCCTTTGCGTAAAGTATATGCTGTACCTGCCTGCCTCCTGCAATATAGCCATTTTTCTCATAGGCCCAGGCACTCCCGGTCTTATAGTCCCAGACATGATAATTCCCGTCACTGTCTAAATCTACCCTGTCTACCTTTCCTTTTATATGGATATAGCTATCGGCTCCTATATATATTCTTATTGGAGCCTTATCCCCGTATCCAAATTCAAACTCCAGTAGATGCGGTTCTGCAAGTTTTGAATTGACATCCAGGAAGACCTCCAGGTCCCTTCTTAAAACTTCTACTTCATGGCTGTATACAGCCGGTCCCGGCACAGGTACCTCTTCGGTGTATTTATTTAGTACCCCGTTAAGTATCTTATTTATTATCTTTCCCTGTTCTGCTTTACCGGGTCTTACCGCAGTATCCTTTATGGTCCTTATAAAAAGCTGGAACACTTCATGAAGAAGGCTTCCTCTCTGTGCCGGATCCAGCCATATTAGCCTATCTCTACTGATCTCTTCCGGCCTTCTTGCCTTGAGGATATATTCCAGAAAAAATGAAAAGGGATTTCCAGCATATGTCTCAATAGCTGAGCATGAGAGTACCAGTTTGCTATTCTTCCTGGGATCAAGTTCTGTGCCTTCAGGATTTATATAGCCGTCATATACGGTAAGCTCGCTTCCTGATCTTTGTCTTATTGCTTTGTCTCCCTGTCTTAAGAGCGGATATATATTAAATATTGACTGTCTTCCATCCTTTATGCTGCCGCTTCCTGTGAGCTTTTCTACCCACCAACCAGTCCCATCAATTACTTTTGCCGGTCCGGCCCCGGAGGGCCCTGCAGGTCCAGTAAGTAGCTTCTGATAATCAATACTGCTACTGCCTTTTTTTAACCGGTAAACTTGAAGATATACAGACGATGGAAACATCTGGCGGTCATCAGCTACATCATATCTGCTATAGCTTACCGTAACTCTTCCCTTAAGGCTTGCAAGCATTGAAGTAAAGTCATAAAGCTTCTCTTTGAGCCTGTCCTTTGAGAGCCTAATACCGGCATCTATCCTTTGTCTTTCTTCGTCCAGAAGTACAGGATCCTGAGTCTGGGTACCAGGGAATTTATGATTGTCCATACCGACTATATATGTATTGTCCCTTCCCGACCTGCCTCCGGTCGAGAGGTTTGATATATACAGGTGGCCGGGTCTGGGGCCTGATGTCTTGTATGGCAGTCTGGAGATTACTTCCAGCAGTTTATCAGTAGCTTCTTCGAGGGCTGCCTCACTCTCAGTTATACCGGCAAGTACTTCAAGCCTTTGTTTAAGGTTTGACTGGTAGCTGGCCCCGTCTTCATCCTTTGCGGTTATAAAATCACTTAAGAACTGAAGACAGGCAGAACATAGTTTACTAAAATCTACTTTGCCATTATTATCTGTCCGTGGAATTATTTCTAAAAGTCTTCCGGTTATGTCATTTAATGCCTTAATAATATCCAGCTTCCACTTATATTTCTCTCCGCCTCCAGCCTTTATTTTATCTTTTAGGGCCGCTATTTCTTTATTTAATACAAGGCTATAGCGTTCCCTTCCCCAGCCGATCTTAGAGGTCCTTAAAGCATGGGCAAGACTTGGTCCTGTGCCTTTGGGGGTCTTTATAAGGGAGTATTTAAGAAGCTTTCTTAAGTGAACCTCTAAAAAGTCATCATTTATCCATAATATAAAGCCCTTTAGCGCCATTCCTGGCGGGCTGGTATCGCCTGGAAGCCCTTCGGAAAAGGATGCGGGCAGCTCAAGCTTTTTGCAGATATTATATAATGACAGGAGGTATGGATCACTATTTGTATATATGATCTCTACCTTATCAAGTGGTATTTTTTCAGCTGTAATGCGGCCCAGCAATTCATACAGTTCATTCCGGTAGGCAGCTCCGCTGAAAAGACTTATAGTATTATCATCCAGTGGCACAGGTGCATTATCGATATCAAATAGCCATCCGGATCTCTCAATATTAGATACAGGATCTATCCTGTTTTTACTGGCTTTTTCTTCCCACCTGTTTTTTGGAGTATCGAGGCCGCATACTTCTTCTTCCCCGATTATAATAAGATCATTGCCGGAAATGCTTTTAATAAATTCTTTCTCCAGAGGGGTGTTTGCATATCTTGAAAGAACAATATATTTGATACTGCTGTCCTGCGCACTGCTAACCTCCAGTATTTTACAAGCAGCAACTATCATGTCTGCAGTATCGGCCAGTCTTTTTTCTTTTATGGTATCTTCATATCTTGAAAATATAAGCTTTATGTCCTCACCCTTTTTTGGATCAATAAAATTATCTTCCTTGATACCTTCCGGGGATACTCCTGACATTTTAAGTTCTATTATAATGTCAGTAATAGCACTGATGATACCTGTATTTATTATGTGCTTTTCAAAGTACGCTAGTCTTCCCTCTTCTGCCAGCCTGGTAAATATCCCGTCTACAATAAAGTTAGACTCTATAGAAGATATCTTTTCAATACTGGCGCCCAGAAGCTTTTCTGACGCAATTTCAAAAGCTAAGGACTGGACAGTGGCAGTCTTAAAATTTATCCATCCAGGACCGCTTCTGGACAGGGTCTGCAGTATCTGGCGGCCTGTATTAAAGTCGGGTGTTATAAGGATCTTTTCATTCAGCCTGTATTTATCTGATATTTTTTTTAATTTAAATATTAAGCAGTTTTCCATTTATTTTTAACTGTGTCCAAATTAATACAAAGATATAGAATATGAATTCTTATATCAAAATATTGTACTTTAAAAGTTATAATTAGCATATACTCAACAAAGAGATTTTGGACAATGGTAGTGTGCAATTTGAGATTAATGTAATAAAAATGATAATTAATATTAGACATTTTAATGAGGGGATTAAATTCAAAATAATCTTCCTATTCTATTGGTTACCGTTATAGTTTTAATTAGCGAATATAATTAGTAACTAATTACGAATAAATTTTGTAATTTTATGCGAATAATGTTATATTCTAAACACTGAAAATAATAAGAAGATAGCAGTAGCTAAAAGAGTACGACAATCATTAAAAAAGGGGGTGAACAAAAGTGGGTAGACTTATAAAAGAAAAATTATTTAGTCACACAGAAAACAAATTTTATGATAGCGAAGGTTATGTAAATCCTGCTAAGCTGAGGGCATACTTAGGTTTAAAAGCTAAAAATATTGCACATATTGTAGGTAGAACACCAAGATCATTAGAAAAGAACCCTAAATCCAATAAAGTACAATTAGAGCTCAGGAAAATAGTTTATATTCATGCACTCTTAAAAAGTATGACTAATAATGAATCGGAGATTCTATTGTGGTTAAGGGCTCCAAATCCTGAATATAGCGGCTTATCACCAATAGAGGTTATCTCTCAGGGGAAAATTGATTCTATTGTAAATTATCTGGAAAATATAAAGAAAGGGTCCCCTGCTTAATGATATCTCCTGAAGAACTTAAAGATATTCTCAAACAGCGACGAGGAATTTCTTTCGATACTTTTTTTTATCGTTTTATGGGAATTGAGTACCTAAAAAATCCTTTAAGCGGATTAGGATCTTTAGAACATGGAGGGCGGTATAATTATTTTAAAGATAGATTTGAAGTTATATATTTAGCCCCTGATCCTGAAACAGCTACTGCTGAGAGCACAAGAGATGCAATGTTAATTACCCCACGTGCAATGATTACTATTAAGGTTACCCTGCAGAAAGTAATAGATTTAAAAGATACGAAAGTTATTAATGCTCTGGGAATTAATGAACAGGAACTATGCTGCCCATGGAGAAAGATTCAAGATATAGATGAGGAGAAGGCATATACCCAAATTCTTGGGCATATGATATATAAATCACAGGAATTTGAAGCCATACATTATCCATCTGTGCAAAAAAAGGGAAAGTATAATCTTGCTATTTTTCCTGAGAGATTGGAAAAAGATTCTGAACTAAAGGTGTATGACCCTGACAAAAAAATAGGACAGGTTATTAAAGGTCCTATTGCTAACTTTAAACTACTGGGTTCCTAATAATGTTTTTGATAAATAAATATACGAGTCTTGTGATAATTTTATTATAAGACTAGCAAAATTCTAATAATAGAGAAATTTACTCCTAATAAATAAAAATCATATCTATTATTCAATATCAATTACAAATCTACATTTTGGAAAGCTGCTGCATCCTAAAAAACTACCATACTTTCCTGTCCTCTCCTTGAGCAGACTCCCACATTTTGGACATATATTATTTTTATCTCTGATTTTATTTTATTCTTTTTGCGCTTAATATTTTGAACATGCACTTTTGCATAACTCTTGTTCATCAGCTTTATTGTTTTCAGATAATTAAATATTTCATTCTTTAGATCATCTGAAATAACTTCTGTCTTGTAACTCGTAATGGTCCTTAATAAAAATTCTTCATAAACAATATCTTTATCGGTTTTCACTTTTATATCTGCTTCATTTGCAAAAGATACAATAGGATAATACGGCACTTCCGGAAATAATTTCAAAGCACTTCTTAATAGCTCTATGTGAAATTCATTTTGTTTAATGGGATTGAAAAAATTATTATTTTCTTTATATATTACTTGTTTCCAATAATTCCTAGATTCATAACCGGTTATCCAGCCTTTATAGTTTTTAGTCTCAATAACAAATATCCCATAATTTGATATAACCACATGATCTATCTGAGTAGACTCTCCATCTGCTCTTATTATTAAATCATTAATGGTCCTGTATTTTTTTTTATCAAGTGTTGAAAGTATTAGTGCTGCTGCCTTTTCTCCGATAAAACCCTTTATTCTTGGTTTGAAGATTTTTATAATACTTGGAAGTACTGCTACAAATACAAATAGTATCACCCACAGATACCAGGTCTGTTTAAGAATACTTAAGCCTATTTCCATAACACTCCAATTACTATTTATTATAATATATTAATATAAATCTATAGTATAATTATAATATTTTATAATAACCAGCGATCTTAAACAATAGGCGATCTTTTTCTTTATATCGACATCTGCCCTCAAAATTATTGGAACTTGCTAAAAAAATAATTTAACATAAATTTAAATGATTTAATTAATAAAATTGGAAAAAGATGTTAAAATGCAGACAATATGAGTGGACTTTTTGGTATTGTATCATCTAAAGATTGTCGGCAATCCCTTTTTTATGGGACCGACTACCATTCCCATTTAGGAACCAAAAAGGCAGGAATGGCTGTTTTAAATCATAAAATTACTCGCGGTATTCACGATATTTCAACCTCACAATTTAAATCTAAATTTATTGAAGAGCTTCCTAAATTAAAGGGCAAAAAAGGAATCGGTGTCATTAGTGATTTTGATCCTCAACCAATTATTATCTCCTGTTCATTTGGAAAATTTGCCATTGTTACTTCTGGTCTTCTGCGTAATAAGAATGAGTTAGCAAGAAAAATTATGCGCCGGGGAGGAAGTTTTTCGGAAATGAGCAGCGGCAAAATTAATTCAACAGAGGTGATCGGTAAATTAATTGCTCAAAAAAGTAATTTTTTCAGTGGCATAGAATACGTTTTCAGAAAAATCATCGGCTCTGTTTCTTTATTAATTTTAAGCAAAGAAGGAATTTACGCTGCAAGGGATATTTCTGGAAAAACAACATTAGTTATCGGTCAAAATGAGGAAAGTTTTGCTGTAACCTCAGAAACTTGTGCTTTTCATAATTTAGGTTTTGAACCTATTTCGGAATTACAACCAGGGGAAATTGCACTTTTAAAAAAAGAAGGTATAGAAAATAAAAAAAATAATTATAAAAAGAACAAGATATGCGCTTTTTTATGGATCTACACCGGCTATCCGGCTTCTTCTTATGAAGGTATTAGCGTAGAAAAGGTTAGAGAAAGTTGCGGTGCTAATTTGGCCAGAGATGATAAAATAAAGGCTGATTTGGTGACTGGCGTTCCTGATTCAGGAATAGCACATGCTTTGGGTTATTCTATGTCCTCTAGAATTCCTTACCGTCGCCCCTTAGTAAAGTATACTGATGGTTATGGCCGTAGCTACACTCCACCATCTCAGGAAATTAGAAATAAGGTAGCTAAATTAAAATTAATACCGATTAAAAGCGTTATTGAAGGGAAAAGAATTGTTGTTTGTGATGACTCTATTGTTCGGGGAACTCAATTAAAAAATCACACTATTGAGAAACTCTGGCGGAATGGAGCGAAAGAAATCCATGTGCGTATTGCTTGTCCACCCTTGATGTACCCTTGTCC
>JALHTA010000004.1 GCA_022865545.1 Actinomycetota bacterium
GCGATGGTCTGTATGGTAAGATGTGGAAGCAGCTTCTTGCCGCTATCCTTTATGGCTGCAGACACTCTTCCTACACCGAAATAATCATCAAGGTCACCTCCAAAAGCATTAAGAACTAGAGCAGCTTTAGCAGCATCTATATTGCTTCCTCCACCAAATGTTATCACAAAGTCTGGATCCGCCTTATCTATCGCAGTCACCATTTTTTGGACGTCCTCTTTTGGAGAATTCGGTCTTGCGCCTTTAAATATACCGGCAAGGGCAATTCCGGATTTTTTTAATGAACTGGTGATGAGGTCTATATATGCACCACTTCCGGGAAAAGAGCCCCGGAATAGAATTGCTTTCCTTCCCATGCTTGAAGCACTTTTTAGTGCTTCCTCCAGGATACCCTGACCAAAATGATACTTACCGGCCTTAAATCGTCTTAACAGCTTTTCAGCTTTTTTAAATTCCTGCAATTATTATTTCCCCTCTTATCTGCTATTTAAGTTTGAACCTGTTTGTAATCGGATATCTCCTGTCTTTTCCATAAGCACGGGCAGTTATCTTTATACCAGGAGAACCCTGGCGCCTCTTATATTCACTATTATCGACCATATTCAGGACATCCTTTACGACTTCAGGATCAAATCCCATATCTACAATAGCTTTGTACCCTCTATCATCTTCAATATATGCTTTTAGGATCTGGTCCAGCATATCATAGGGAGGAAGTTTGTCCTGGTCCTTCTGGTCCGGTTTGAGCTCTGCAGAAGGAGCCTTTGTAAGTATATTTTCAGGGATAAGTTCACCATATTTTTTATTAATAAATCTGGATACCGAATAGACCATTGTCTTATAGACATCTTTTATCGGGGAGAATCCTCCTACCATATCACCATAAAGGGTGCAGTATCCGACACTTATCTCGCTCTTATTTCCTGTTGAAAGCACCAGCCAGTTATTCTCATTGGAAAAGGCCATTATGATGGCCCCCCTTATGCGGGCCTGGATATTTTCTTTAGTGACATTTATATCACCAGTCTTAAAGATACTTTCAAGGTTCTTCAGATAGGTCTCATAAATCCCTGCTATCGGAACCGTCATATATTTGATCCCGAGATTATTTGCAAGAGCCACAGAATCATCAATACTTCCCTTAGAGGAAAAACCGGAAGGCATAAGTACAGCGGTCACATTCTCCTTTCCTATTGCAAGAGTAGCAATTGCTGTAGTTATTGCAGAATCAATACCCCCGCTTAATGCGATCACGACTTTGCTGAAACCGTTCTTCCTGATATAGTCGCGCGTCCCAAGAATAAGGGCTTCAAGGACTTCCTCTTCGGGAGAGGATATAAGATCGGAATACTTTACGGTATTTTTTTCATTTAGCGTTCCGGGCCCGGCAGGATCTTGCTTGCCACCTTTTTTCTTTTTAGACTCAAGCTCTATGATCTTTAAGGAGCCCTCCATATCACCGGTCTTTAACTTTTGATCCTTAAACTTCGAATCCTTTATCCTTGCAGCCCGTGATGTGGATGGGTCAATTTCAGCAATAAGATGGTCCTCAGTAAAAGGTTTGCATCTTCCAATAATTTTGCCTTTTTCATTAATGATAAGGCTGTTTCCATCAAATACCAGCTCATCCTGTCCCCCGACAAGATTTACATACACCAGATTTACCTGATTGTCTATTGCCCTTGTGGAAAGCATCTTCTCCCTGGAGGAGATTTTTTCAGTATGATAGGGGGAAGCTGAGATATTTATGATAAGATCGGCCCCTCCGGCTATGGACTGGATCCTTGCGGGTCCGGATGCATGAAAGATATCCTCGCAGATATTGACCCCTACCAGATAGTCCCTTATTTTATATATATAATTTATATTACCCTTCTGGAAATAGCGCTCCTCGTCAAATACAGAATAATTGGGTAGATGCTGCTTATTATATACTGATATTATCTTTGCCCCAGACATTATTGCTGCAGAATTATAGATAGAACCGCGGGTGCTTCCTGCAAAACCCACTATTGCAATTATATCCCCGGTAACTTTGCTGATCTTATCGATATACTTTAAGTTTTCACTTATAAATGCAGTTTTTA
>JALHTA010000299.1 GCA_022865545.1 Actinomycetota bacterium
AAAAAGGTATGGATTACCGTATCAATATGGCAGATAGCACAAAATGGTATAATCCCAGGTGGCTTGGATTTAAAAAAACCAGCTATAAGGTCCTGATAGATAAGAAAACTGACAGGATAATCGGTGCCCATATCCTTGCTCCGGGAGTAGAGCAAGTATTGGATTTTTTCATATTAAAAATATTTCAGCGGAAATCAAAAGCTGCTTGATAAAATCATAAAATATTATTATACTTAATAAGTCAATATGTCATTATGACTATTTAATAAATTTATTTATTAAATAGAATTCACTATTGAAAAACTAAGAAATATGATTTCAAGTAATATTTAAGAGGTATTTGTAAAAATGGAATGGAATGGAAAGAAAATAAAAACAGATAATAAAGTTGTATCAGTTGCAGAAGTTAAAAGCCATTTTTCAGAGTATGTTTCAAAAGTTGCTTATGCAAGTGAGAAATTTGTAATTACGAAAAGGGGAAAACCTCTGGTAGCCCTTGTTTCCATTGAAGACCTTAAAAATATAATGGCCAATGAGGAAGCAAAGGGATTATCTGAGATTATTGGGAAATGGAAAAATTTTGAAGAAATAGAAGATGATATAAACAAGATTTATTCTTCACGTAAAAAGGACAAAGGAAGAGATGTATCTTTTTGATACCGATGCCATAACGAATATTTTAAAAAAGAAACCTTCAAAGAAGCTGCTTAAGAATATAAAGTCTGTTTCAAAAAAAGAGGGAAATATTTCAACTATTACACTTGGTGAGATCATATATGGAGCTTACAAAAGCCAAAATCCTGATTTTCATCTTAATAATTTGAAAACAATATTACTGCCCATGGTTAATATACTTCCCTTTGATAGCAGGGCAGCCTATTATTATGGAAAGATCAGGACCGACCTGGAAGTAAGTGGAAAGACAATTGCGCATGCGGATATCCAGATAGCCTCAATCGCATCTTCAAATAATCTAATAATCATTACCGGAAACATGAAGCATTTTAGTCGTATCAATGGGCTAATCGTGAAGGATTGGATCAATTAGATAAAGCATATTGGAAAGGAGCTGGTTGTAATGAGACCCCAGAATTTTGAAATTGAGAACAAAAAAATACTGGATGACTTTACAAGCCTGATAAAAAACAAACCTGAAAAGACAAAGAAAAGGATAAAACTTTCATGGTCAAACTGGGGATTCGGTATGGAACCTTTAAAAGACAGCCTTAAAAGACTCAGTGATAATGGTGTCAACTATATTGAACTCCATGGCAACCGCTACGGGCCTGATCTCGGGTACAATGCTGGGGAGGCCAAAAAGATATTATCAGAATACAATATGAAGGTCAGTGGAATATGCGGGATGTTCTCTGCAGAAAGTGAGCTGTCTTCCAATAGCCCTGCGGTCAGGCAGAGAGCAGTTGACTATATAAGAAGGAATCTTGAGCTGGGGCATGAGCTTGGAGCAAAGTATTTTTTAATAGTCCCGGGAGCGGTCGGAAGGTCAGACGCATATGACAATATGGAGTTTGCACGTTCAGTGGAGACTTTAAAAATAGTCGCAGATGATTTTAAAGATGCTGGGATCAGAGGTGCCGTAGAGCCGATAAGAAGCGCTGAAGTGTCTTTCTGCCATACTTTTTCAGATGCTAAAAAATATATTGATGAAGTCGGAAGTCCAGGAGTACAGCATGTAAACGGAGATGTCTATCATATGCTGGTAGAGGAATCTCATATCGGTAAAGCCATTACAGATGCCGGGGGCATACTAACCAATCTCCATATGGCAGATACCAATAGGGATGCCCTTGGCGGGGGCTTTCTGGATTTAGACACAATAATCAGGGCGCTATATATGATTGGTTTCAATAATGATGACAGTGCTTTTGTGACCCCTGAACCACTTGGGCCAGGTGGGGATCCATATCCTGCGATGTATGGCAGACCTGACAGGGATAAGCTTGACACGCTCGTGAGCAGGACCGAAAGTTATTTCAGGGAAAGGGAAGAAGGGGTCCATTCAATTTAGAGGTCTTTATTTATTTAATAAATGTTTAAATATTCGGGGAAGGAAAAATATGTCTGAGAGTAAATTCGTTATAGGTCTTGATTTTGGATCTGACTCAGTCCGCTCAATAATTGTAAATGCAGGAAATGGCGAAGAAATAGCCACTCATGTTTCATATTATCCCAGATGGGGCCAGGGTAAGTATAATGATGCTTCTAAAAATCAGTTCCGCCATCATCCCCTTGATTATATAGAATCACTTGAAGAAGCTATCAAAGGTGCATTAAGAAAATCTCCTGAAAATATAGCTAATAATATAATAGGAATCGGCATAGATACTACAGGCTCCACTCCGGCTCCGGTCGACAGTAAAGGAACAGTGCTAGCATTAAAGGATGATTTTAAAGATGATCCTAATGCCATGTTTGTCCTTTGGAAGGACCATACTGCAGTAGAAGAAGCTGAAAAAATAAATGAAGTGGCCCGGACATGGGGAGGTACTGACTATACAATTTATTCTGGAGGTGTATATTCTTCGGAATGGTTTTTCTCCAAAATACTTCATATCCTAAAAAACGATCCCGATATAAGGGACGCCGCTTATTCCTGGATAGAGCTTGCAGACTGGGTGCCTGCAATACTTACAGGAAATACCGGGCCCAAAGATGTCAAAAGAAGCAGGTGTGCCGCAGGACATAAGGCA
>JALHTA010000300.1 GCA_022865545.1 Actinomycetota bacterium
AGTTCAATAGTCGAGCAGCTGGAAAAAATAATAAGACTTGCAAGGATACTCGTCACAAGCCCGATCGTGAAACTTATAAGTGCTTCGGCCGGGATAATAAGCGGTCTTGGCAAGACAGGTAAGGGCAAGGAAGAAGAGTAATTTCCTATATTTACTTTATGGACCGTGAATTATATATACGGCCTATATTAATATAACTTTAAATTTTAAAGGAGGACAGGATGAATATGGAAGATAGCAATAGAGGTAGAAGTCATGCTTCCGAGGTTATGATAACATTGGCACTTGGTTTGGCAGTAGGTTTTGTGGCAGGTATCATGCTTGCTCCCAAAAGCGGCAAAGAGACAAGAAAAGAGCTGATCGAAAAAGGCGAAGAGTTTGCAGAAAAGACAAAAGAAGGATTTGAAGTAGCCAAGGTGAAGCTTGCTGAAGTAAAGGGAATGGGAGAAGAGTTTTTAGAAAAGAGCAAAGATGCTTTTGAAAAAACTACAAAGACCGTTGGCCAAAAGGCTGGCAGGGCAAAGGAAAAGGTAGAAAAAGTCATAAGCAAGGGCAAGGCAGCTGCTAAAAAAGTGGAAGAATCTCTTTCCTAGGACAGGCTACTAGACAGGAATAGTAAATATTGATCGAAAAAGATATCGCATTAAAGGTGCTTGGGACGCTGAACTTGGGCGGAGCCAGTTTTTCTGAGATCTATATACAAAAAAGCATAAGCAATTCATTAAAGCTTGAAGACAGCAGTATTGAAAACTCAAATAGCGGATATGATATGGGTTGTGGGTTGCGCGTATGGATAGGTGATAGCACCTATTATGCTTATGTGGACTCAATTGAAGAGAAAAAACTCATTGAAGCGGCAAAGATCCTTGGTGCTGCAGGAAAGAGCTCGGCAACTGGGAAAATATTTGACCTGAACCGGGATCTGCGGGAGGCATCATCAGGCTATAAAGCAAATATCCTAAAAAATCCCTCAGCTACTGCGGCAATTGAAAAAAAGGACATCCTTATGGCAGTTGACAGGGTGTGCAGGGAATATGATAAACATATAATACAGGTGACTACTTCATTGTCTGATATCGAAGAGGAGGTCTATACCGCAAATTCTTATGGAGAAGAGTCCTTCCATAAAGTGGTAAAAGTATTTCTTTCGGTAAATGCCATAGCCAAAAAAGATAGTGATATGGGGACAGGATATAAATCACTTGCAAAGACAAGCGGCTATGAAGCTGTAAGTATTTCAAAAGCCTGTAGTATTGCAAAGGAAGCTTCAAGGATAGCTATAACCATGCTTGATGCAGTCGATGCTCCTATGGGTTCCCTTCCGGTAGTAATCGGACCGGCATTTGGCGGTGTAATATTCCATGAAGCCTGCGGACACGGTCTTGAGGCTGATTCGGTAATAAAAGATTCATCGGTCTTTAAGGGAAAAGAAGGCAAAAAGATCGCATCAGAAATAGTAACTGCAATCGATGATTCTTCAATGCCCAATCATTGGGGTTCATTTAAGTTTGACGGGGAGGGTTATCCTTCATCACCCATCACTCTTATAAAGGACGGGGTCCTTGAGAGTTTTATCTATGACCTGAGAACTTCTAAGAAGCTTGAGAAAGAAAGGACGCCCAATGGCAGGAGGCAGTCATTCAGGCATGTTCCCATACCAAGGATGACAAATACATATATAGCCAGGGGCACTGAAAAACCGGAAGACTTAATAAAATCAGTTAAAAAGGGAATATTCGCAAAGGAGTTTGCTGGCGGCCAGGTAGACCCGGCAACAGGAGATTTTGTTTTTGGTATAAGCGAAGGGTACCTTATTGAATCAGGCAAGCTTGGAAAACCGATAAATGGTGCAACCCTTATCGGAAATGGTCCGGATATATTAAAAAAGATCGAAGCTATCGCAGATGACCTTGATTTTGCACCCGGATTCTGCGGAAAGCAGGGTCAGTCCATCGCTAATGAAGTCGGCCAACCTACTATCAAAGTCTCCGAGATAACGGTAGGGGGGACAGGCGGAAAGTAGAAAAGGATCCGGATTTTAAAGATGACAGAAAATAATAAAATTGAAACTAAAATTGAAGAACTCGAGAGGATATGCAGCAAGACTGCTGCGAAGATACCTCCCGGGAGCGTGGACCAGTGGGAAATATTTGCTGCACGCGGCCTTGAAAATGAGATAGATGTCTTTAATGGAGGCATTGAGACACTTTCCTTTTCTGACTCTACAGGAATAGGTATAAGGGTATTTAAGGACGGTTCCATAGGTTATGCATATACTGCAGTTCTTGAGGAAGATGTCATCACCGATACCATAAAGAAGGCACTGGATAATTCAAAGATCACTAAAAAGGATAAGCTGAATTATCTTCCAACCAAAAAAGACCATAAATATAGTAAAAACCAGGTGGATAAAAAACTTCTTTTCGATAGAGACTATCTAAAAGTGTCAATAACCGAAAAGATCGAGATGGCAAAGGAACTTGAAATACTTACAAAAAAGGCCGACAGAAGGATCTCAGGGGTCACTAATGTTATGTACAGCGATGGCATATCAGAAGTGGCAATACTTAATTCCGATGGGCTTTCAGACAGCTACAATACAACGATAGCTCTGATATATGTAAATGCCATATCCAGGAAGGGCGGAGACACTTCCACAGGTGATTATTTTGGGATCTCGAGAAATCCCTCGGATATCGGACTGGCTGACATTGCTGCAAAAGCTGCTGAAAGATCAGTTTCAATACTTGGCGGTAAAAAAATAAATTCACAATCCCTGGATATAGTCCTTGATCCCATGGTTGCGGCGCAGTTTATGGCGGTCATCGCATCAACCCTTAATGCTGATTCTGTCCAGAAGGGAAAATCACTTTTTAAGGATAGTATAAGCAAGAAAATATTTGTCATAGAAGCTGATATTTTTGATGATGGCACTCTCCCAGGCGGGCTGGCCTCGCGGCCCTTTGACGGGGAAGGAGTGATAAAGGGTAAGACAGCTGTTTTTGAAAAAGGAATACTTAGGACCTATCTCTATGATACTTATACAGCGAGAAAGGACAAAACACTTTCAACCGGAAATGCCAGCAGGGCATCTTATAGGTCTACTCCTTCAGTAGGCATATCAAACTTCTATATAAGTCCGGGAAGCTTCACCCCGGAAGATATTATCGGGAGCGTAAGTAAGGGATTTTATGTGATGGATATTATTGGCCTGGGTTCAGGAACCAATCCTATATCCGGGCATATGAGCGTAGGAGCCAAAGGACTGCTAATAGAAAAGGGAAAACTTTCAAGTCCTGTAAAAGAAGTAACCATGGCAACCGATATCCTAAGTTTTCTAAAAAGCTTTAAGATGATAGGAAACGACCTCAAATTTGTCCCTGCGGGGGGATATCTTGGAAGCCCCACGATCCTTGTGGAAAATATCTCTATAAGCGGTAAATGACAGACCTTACTGTTTTAAAAATCTGGCCAGAAACCTAACTTTATCCAACAGTAATAAATTTTACATATCCCACGGTCTTTGAGATGACTGTGACTATGATACCTGCTATAAGTACGCCGATAGTTATCTGCCACAGGGCTCTCTTCGGAGGGATACCGAATACATAAGCTATAAGTGCCCCGGTCCAGCCACCGGTAACTGGTAGAGGTATCCCTACAAAACTTATAAGGGCAAAACTCTGGTACTTTTCAAATTTAACTGAATGACGTTTCCTTGTCCTATCAAAGAGCCAGGTAAAGAAACGGTTGGCCCAGTTAAATCTTTTTATAAGAAACCTGGATATGGGTTCCAGCAGCCAGAGAATAGCAATTACCGGAACAAGATTTCCGATAACAGAGATTATATATGTCTCGATTACACCCATCCCATAGCTTCCAAGTGCTATTGGAATTGAGGCTCTTAACTCTCCAATAGGAGTCATTGCAGTAAAAAAGGTGCTTATCCAGTGAGGTAGAAATTCCATCTGTCAGCAAGTTCCATTTCTATTTTTTATTTTATATAGTTTTATGTTAATATCTTGAAATTAATATAAAAATCCTAAATATTATATAAGTTGAATATTTTACAGTCAATTGTTTTAGGTCTAATTCAGGGAATAACTGAATTTTTCCCCATTTCAAGTTCCGGGCACCTGGTAATAATCCCATATTTTTCCGGCTGGGATTATCCTCCCCTTTACTTTACGGTAACTGTCCACTTTGCAACACTTCTTGCGGTCCTCACTGTCCTTTACAGGGATGCATGGAGGATAATAAGGGGATTTGCATTGGGATTATTTAAGAGGCAATGGCGGAAAAGTATAGATTTTAAGATGGGTCTTTATATAATAATAGCCACAATACCTGCTGTGCTGATGGGTCTTTTTCTTAATGATCTTATAGAGAGTATCTTTTCCAAACCCCTGATAGTGGCTGTATTCCTGCTGGTGACAGCTTTTATACTGTGGGGAGGAGAATACAGGGGAAGAAAAGTAAAGCAAAAGAAATCCCTTGCTTATCTTTCATCGGTGGCTTCCGGTATCGGACAGGCACTTGCAGTATTTCCTGGCATTTCAAGAACAGGTTCCACTATCTCTTTTGCCAGGTTTTTTGGTGTTAGAAGGGAGGAAACAGTAAGGTTTTCATTTTTACTTTCTATTCCTATAATACTTGGCTCATTTGTATTCGAGCTGTCCCGTTCCACCGGTACTATACTTAGTGGGGGAGAAAATACTGTATGGGTTCTATTTGCTGGCCTTGTATCGGCATATTTGTCAGGTTTTTTTGCAATAAAATACCTTCTTTACCTTACAAAGAAAAAGAACTTAAATATTTTTGCAGTATATTGCATTTGCCTTTCAATAGCTATTTTTGTATTTTATATTATAAATAATATTATCTAGAAAGGCGGTCGATTAAATGAAAGGAGTAATTCTTGCAGGGGGACTCGGTACACGGATGATGCCCTGCACAAAGGTTACAAATAAACATCTATTGCCAGTATATAATAAACCATTGATCTATTATCCCTTAAATACCATGGTGAAGGGCGGTCTTGAAGAAATCATGATAGTCACAGGAGGAAATAATGCCGGTGATTTTCTGGTACTTCTTGGAAATGGAAGCGAATTCGGCCTCAAGGATATCAATTATACATACCAGGAAGGCGAAGGCGGGATTGCAGATGCATTAAAACTTGCAGAGAATTTTGTGGATGAAGATAAAGTCATCGTAATGCTTGGGGATAATATAATAAAGGATGATATCTCAGAAGCTGTAAAGGAATTTCAGAAGCAGCCAAATGGAGCAAAAATATTTCTAAAAGAGGTAAGTGATCCTGAAAGGTTCGGAGTAGCTGAGATAAAGGATGGCAAGGTTATAAATATTGAGGAAAAACCAAAGAACCCAAAATCAAATTATGCTGTTATCGGCCTGTATATGTATGACAATGATGTTTTTGATATAGTCAAGACCCTGAAGCCTTCAGATAGGGGAGAGCTTGAGATAACAGATGTGAATAATGAGTATATAAGAAGGGGAACAATGACATACTCCATTATCGATGGATGGTGGACGGATGCGGGAACATTTGAATCTCTCTACCGTGCAAGTAAATTGGTGGCTGAAGATAAAGTATAGAGATAATTATAATAGATTATCAGTGGGGCGGCGTATCCCACATACCTTTTCTACTATCAAAGATAGCGTAGTAGTTGCCTTGCCTGTTCCTCAATAAACCAATACTACTAAAACATATTAATCTAATTTTCTTCAAACGGGACTATATCAATAATTTTTTTAGGATGTTTGAATGTAATTTTAAAAAGAGTAAAAAAATCATCTCTACCTAGAATTCCGAAAGGCGTTCCTAATTCATAAGAAAATCCAAAATTACCTTCAAAATTCCATACACCAACAATAAAGTTAATTTTATGAAAGTATGCTGTAAACTCTCTCCCTGTTATGCCTTTGCTTCTAAATATTTTACCGCTCTTCACATCAAGTCCAAGGGCCTCTCCAATATTAGCATCTAAATAAGAATAATCAGCTCCAGAGTCAATTAAACAAAAACAGCCACCCTCTTTTTTAAAGGCAACAGGTATAAGCGGTAGTTCAATAAAATTACGGTCTTTTGTTGGTAACTTTATATAATTAAATCTCATTTATTAAGTTACGTAACTAGAATAGTCTGGTATAGCTTGTATTAATATTGAGTTTTCAATTTTTTTACTTCTAGCTTCCTCAAGAGCTTCTTTGGGCGTCTTGCCAACACCAGCTACAGACTTATAGTCTGGGCATAAAGCTACCCAAAGCCTATCTCTAATATATGGTTTTAAAATATTGCTTAAATCTATCATTAAATCCTCTTTCATTTCAATTTTCTTCTTATATTGCAAATGCCCAGATATTATATCATTCTTCAATATCAAATTAAAACACCCGCCTATTAGATGTTTGCAATATTTGTGGAGTGGCAGGCAGCGCATGACCTGACCTCATGAAATCCTTTCCAGCTTTTATCAGATATTATATATGCCCAGTTTACCTCCTGACCATTATCATCATTTTGGATTGCCCATAGATTTCCCCGGATAACTGCAGCAGGATCTACAGCGGATGTCTCTGGGTCATCAACAGATTCCAAAGTATCCCCCTTCTCAGGTATTTTGCCTAATATATCCGGGTCACTTACCTGACAGGGACCTGTATCAATACAAACAGCATTAGTGTAGCTTTCTGGTACACCGACAGCTTGCTTCTGCCTGACATGATTCTTTCTTAAGGTATTAAGGGCTTCTTCCAGCACACTACCGCCATCGCAACCTTTAAACTCTCCACAATTCTGGAATATGAGGGCATTACCCCGCTCCTTTGCTATACCGTAAAATTTCTCTGTATTACCGCATTCTAGACATTTATACATCTTACCCCCTTAAGAGTTGATTGGTTAGAGTCGAAAGCTCTCAGTTATTATAGGTTATTATAGTATATTACAAGTTAAAAACAATACAAAATGATAAAATCATAATAGAAGATTATATTGTAATATTAATTAATAGTTTAATGTACAGATATACGATAAGTATATATAGCAGAATGTTGACTAATAAAAATCACTTTGCTAATATTCATAAAATTCTGCTAATATATATTTATTAAATTAAATAAAGGAGCAGCACTATATGGTTCACATGCAAGTCCAAAAAGATCAGGTAAACGTAAGGATAAAAACTGAATCAGCCGTCATCACTGGAATTGTGCATACTATGGTAAACGGAAGGCTAAGCGACTATATAACTTCTCATGTAGGTAAATTTATTCCTGTTACCGATGCTGAAGTAATGTATCTTGAAAAGTCGCTGAAGAATCTTGAAGAAAAAGGAGTGAAGCGAGAAGTCGTATTTGTAAATGTAGAAAAAATAGAAATGATTGAATATTTATAAGTTTTTTGCTTTATTATACTTATAGCTTTTTAAATTAATGGTCATAGAAAGGAAGATCATGTCCGATAATATTGTGCAATTGACAGATGATAATTTCGAAACTGAGGTAATAAAATCAAGTGCACCCGTGCTTGTTGATTTTTGGGCGGTTTGGTGCGGTCCCTGTAAGATGATAGCACCCGAGCTGGAAAAGCTTGCTGGAGAAAAAAGCAGTGATGTTTTAAAGATCGGTAAGTTAAATGTTGATGAAAGCAGGGATACTGCCATTAAATATGGTATAAGCAGCATACCTACACTGCTTCTATTCAAAGACGGCGAAGTAGCTAAAAAACTTGTAGGCGCCATGGGAAAAGACAGGATATTAGATGAGATCGGAGAATTCATTTAATTAATGACTCAATTATTATTAGGTACTTCAGGGTATAGCTATTCCGACTGGATCGGACCTTTTTACCCTGAAGGACTGGGTAAAAGTGAGCAACTTTCTTTCTACAGCACATTTTTTAATACAGTGGAGATAAATTTCACATATTATAAGATACCAAGTCCCCATATATTTGACCGTATGGCAGTAAAGGTTGCCGATGACTTTATTTTTTCAGTAAAAACACACAGCAGTATGACGCATACCCGGGATTGTCCCATAGATGATTATAAGCGCTATATTGATGCCCTGACACCACTTAAGGACTCAGGAAAACTAGGGGTAGTACTAATGCAGTTTCCCTGGGGTTTTAAGATATCTGCATCAAATATGGATTATCTGGCCAGTTTAAGGGATAAGCTGGGAGATCTCGAGCTATGCGCAGAATTCAGGCACAATAGCTGGCTCACGGACGAGGTCTATGATTTCTTAAGGTCAAGTGCTATTGGATTCTGCAATGTCGATCAGCCCCGTCTAAAGACACTTCTTCCTCCAACAGATATAAATACTACTGACTCCGGTTATATAAGGTTTCACGGGCAGAATGCCGCCAATTGGTGGAAGCCCGCAGAAGCCTATATGCGCTATGATCATATGTACAGCCAGGACGAGCTAATACCATGGATACCGCGTATAAAAAAGCTCTCCACATCTACTAAAAAATCCTACATATATTTCAATAATCACTATAAGGCGCAGGCGGTAAAGTCAGTAAATCTACTGCAGGATCTCCTGAAAGCTTAGGACAGACTCCTGGCCATATTCTACTTCACAAAATCAGTCTAATTATATAGAATCTATAGGATAGTTTTAGCAAAAAGTGATAACCTCCATCAGTGGGTTTACATAAGAAGCAATCAGACAGGTATATATGTTTAAAAAAGTAGACAGCAAAGTAAACCTTGTAAAGCTTGAGGAGAAGACCTTAAGCTTCTGGAACAAGAATAAAATATTTGAAAAGAGCCTCAAAAAAACCGAAGGCGGCAAAAAATTCGTATTCTATGAAGGTCCGCCCACTGCTAATGGGGCACCCGGGGTGCATCATGTGCTTTCAAGGGTATACAAGGATATCTTTCCAAGATTTAAGACAATGAAGGGTTATTATGTATCCCGAAAGGCAGGATGGGATACACATGGATTGCCTGTAGAGCTTGAGATAGAGAAAAAGCTCGGGATAAATTCCAAAGATGAAATAGAAAAAATAGGCATAGAGAAGTTTAACCGCCTCTGCAGGGAAAGCGTGATGAAATATGAAGAGGAGTGGAAAAAGCTTACCGGGAGGATCGGTTTCTGGCTTGATATGGACAATGCCTATTTTACATTCAAGAATGAATATATAGAGACAGTATGGTGGATACTGAAAAATATCTGGGACAGGGACCTCCTTTATGAGGGACATAAGATAGTGCCATATTGTCCGAGATGCGGAACACCGCTGTCCTCCCATGAGACCGCACAGGGGTATAAGGAAATTGAGGATTATTCGGCGATAGTAAAGTTTGAACTGGCCGGCCGCAAAAACACATATCTACTGGTATGGACAACGACTCCCTGGACCCTTATATCAAATGTCGCAGCTGCAGTAAGTGCAGGCTCCACCTATACGGAAGTCGAATATGAGGGCCAGAACCTGATATTTGTAAAGGACCTTGCAGGCACCCTTTTTGGAGAGGATCGTCCGTGCAAGCAAATAGCAGAATACAAGGGATCCGAGCTCGTGGGTACCGCATATAAGCCGGTTTATGATTATGCTGATGGCAACGGGAAAGCATTCCATATAATAAGCGGAGATTTTGTATCGACTGGCGAGGGAACAGGAATAGTCCATATAGCTCCTGCATTCGGTGAAGACGATATGAAAGTCGGAAAACAAAACGGGCTTCCCGTAGTTCAGATGGTAAACCAGCAAGGGCAATTCCTGGACAGTGTAGAAAAGTTTTCTGGAATGAACATTGAGGATGCAAATCCAAAGATAGTGTCTGACCTTAAAGAAAGGGGACTTGTCTTTGAGATAAAGAAATTTAAGCACAGTTATCCATTCTGCTGGAGATGCGATACAAGACTTATATATTATGCCAAGAAAAGCTGGTATATAGCCACTACAAAAATAAAGGATGACCTTCTTGCTTCAAATGAAGAGGTCAAGTGGTATCCCGCTCACATAAAACACGGAAGGTTTGGAAACTGGCTGGAGAACAATGTCGACTGGGCTCTAACACGCGAGCGTTACTGGGGGACACCACTGCCGATATGGGAGGATGAAGACGGCCACAAACTATGTATAGGAAGCAAAGCCGACCTTGCGAAGTATGGCAAGGATATTCCGGCCGATCTTGACCTTCATAGACCCTATGTTGACAATATTACGCTTACCTGCCCTGAGTGCGGAAAAGATATGAAAAGAGTAAAAGATGTAATAGATGTGTGGTTTGACTCAGGCGCTATGCCCTATTCACAGCACCACTATCCATTTGAAAATAAAGAGATATTTGAAGAAAATTATCCGGCTGACTTTATATGCGAGGCCATAGACCAGACCAGGGGATGGTTCTATACGATGCTTGCAAGATCGACACTGCTGAATAAGAAGTCCAGCTTTAAAAATGTACTCGTACTTGGCCTGATAAATGATGAGAAGGGCCAGAAGATGTCAAAATCCAAGGGCAATGTTGTAAAGCCCTGGGATATACTGAACAATCAGGGAGCCGACGCGCTCAGGTGGTATTTCTTCACAGGCGTATCACCCTGGACACCAAAAAACTTCTCTGAAAAATTAATAGATGAAGTTATAAGGAAATTCATACTGACTCTCTGGAACACTTATTCATTCTTTGTAATATATGCAAAGATAGATAAATTCAATCCCTATGAGCATGATCTACCAGTAGCAGAGCGTGAAGAAATAGACCGCTGGATAGTCTCAGAGCTTAACAGGACCATAAAAGAAGTGGATAGGCTGCTGGAAGACTTTAATGTCACTGATAGCGGGAGGATGATACAGGATTTTGTAGATATGTTGTCAAACTGGTATGTCAGGCGGAGCAGGAGGAGATTCTGGAAAAGTGAAGAGGATAAAGATAAGATAAGCGCATACCTTACACTTTATGAATGCCTGGTAACTGTGACAAAATTATTGGCGCCATATATACCGTTTATAAGCGAGGTCCTCTACCAGAACCTTGTCGTAAACCTTGGCAAGGGCGTAGAAAGCGTACATCTTGAGGATTTCCCCGCAGCAGATGGGACCCTGATAGACAAAGACCTTAGCTTTAAGATGAATAATGCAAGAAAGATAGTAGGGCTCGGAAGGGCTGTAAGAAGTAAAATAAATATAAAAACAAGACAGCCCGTACAGAAAGTTTCAATATACTTTAATGGAAATGAAAAAGTCAGGGAAGCTATAAACCATTTTGAATCTATTATATTGTCAGAGCTAAATGCAAAAGAGATAGAGTTTACAGAAGAGCTTGCAGAGCTCGTATCCTATGATATCAAGCCGAATCTCGCAGCAGTAGGTAAAAAATATGGTTCTATGATACCAGGTATCAGGAAAGCCCTACAGGAAGCAGATTCAGTCCAGATAGCACTTAAGGTAAAGAATAAAAAGACAGTTAGACTGGATATAGACGGAAAGAAATTAGAGCTTGAACCGGAAGAGATACTTGTAGGGATAAAGAATAAGGAAGGGTTAGGAGTTGAGACAGATGGCGAGTTTACTGTAGGTCTTCAAACTGAGATCTCAGGAGAGCTTGCAGCCGAAGGTTTCGCACGCGAGCTTATCCACCATATACAGAATCTCCGTAAGGAAGCAGGCTTTGAGATAGAGAATACGATAAATGTATCCATAGAGGCTCCAGTAGCCCAGCAGGAAACGATTGATAAATTTAATAAATATATATCAAAGGAAACTCTGTCAGGCAGTATTGGCAAGGATTTTGACACCGGGATGTTTGTAAAAGAGGTAAAAGTAAACGGAACCAGATTAAAAATTGGAATCAAAGTAGTTGGGAGCATAGTATAA